>CAKAPZ010000028.1 GCA_916720015.1 uncultured Atopobium sp.
CAGTTATGGATGGAGCCTGTGCAGAAGGATTAAGAGTAGCAACAACGTCTTCTGATACTGAGTTAATAGAGTCCTATATCAAACGCAGACTTAAGGCTATACCGGAGATACCTCTATTCCATAAGGGCGGAGATGAGGACTGGAATATCTCTATTGATAAAAAAGAAAACGATGTCTTGATTGAAATTACGGGTCATGTGGCAGCGCTGCCGCCAATAGGCTGGTGTTTATTCCTTGTAGGACAGACGGATGATCAGGGAGTCGTTTTGCAATCAAGTTTATCTGCTAGTACGTATCCAGATTGGATTGAGGGTTCTTATGCGGATTGGATTGCCTTTTGGAAAGGATAAACATAAGAGAATAAAGCTTGGACTTTCCATGTTTATAGACGATAAAGGCGGTATTACGTCAATCGCTTTTGCAAGTGCGCTTTTGGTCTGTTTAGCTCTTGTATTTGCGCTGGTATCGGTTGCTTGGGTTTCATCGAGAGCATACAAAACTCAGTCAATAGCAGATGCGGCTTCTATGGCAGGAGAAAATGTCGTAGCTAAATACACAACTATTGCGCAGGTAATTGATGCAAGCATTTTGAGTCTTGGGTTATCAGGATTGTTATGTGTTGGAGCCGGATTGGTTGCTTCATGTGTGCCAGGTTTAGCTTCAGCGGGTTCTAAATTGTGCGATGCAGGTTTTAAGACACTTGAAGTGCGTAAAAAATTTGCAACTTCAGCTTGTGAAGGCTTAGAGGCAACTGAAAAAATGCTTCCAGTTTTTGCAGCAATGGCAGCGAGCTCTTGTATACAAAAGAACTCTACTGATGCGGGTAACTTCGTGGGATCAGCTCTTCTATTTCCCGCTCAGTCACAATCTGATTTTGGACATTTAAATAGTGACGTTTCGTCAGATGAATTAAAAGAACAGAGCGAACTATTACAGCAGATAGCAAAACAGATTGAAGAGTTACAGAGTAAAGCAGAGACCTCTAAAAAGAGGGCGTGGGAGGCAGACTGCGGTGGAGGTCCGTATTCTATGCGTGAAAGAGCAGAGCATCTCGCTGGTCTTTCTGGGGATATAAACCCATCCATTCCGTCGCCAACTTCTTGGACGTTTGGTGTCGCTTTAAAGCGAGCTAGAGCTTATTACAGAGCTCGATATGATCAAGAAACTGTCAATGGAAGCGCCGCAGAAGAATTGCGTGATTCTGCTATACGAAAAGCTTTTTACAACTTTGCGTTTACGGAACTTTCAAAAGGATTTTATAAAGAAACAGTTGATGGTGAGGTTGAAATGAATTTACCTCGATTACCACATAATTTAGAAGAGACAAAGAAAACGGACCTGTATCTAAAGCCTATTTGGCCTTGCACCTATGAAAACGGCGAGAAAACCATTCATGCTCATAGGTCTTGTCCAGGAGCAATAGGAGAAAACGCGGGATTTGCATCGCTACAAGATTTAGATTCTGGAGCGGTTCATGAGTGTCAACATTGTCATTTTACGAGCAGCGATGTGGGAAGAGTAGCTTCTGCTTCGACAAATATTGATAACGGGTTTGAGTATTACTGGAAAATCGTAGTCGAAGAGTCTGAAGTTTATGAATCATCACGTCAGCAAATAAAAGATTTGCGAAAAAAGTTGTCTGAAGCTGCAGATAAATCAACTGGAATATTTCAAAAAGCACTTGATGCGTTAAAGGTTGCTAGGCCCAGATTATGTCCTCCAGGAGCTTGGGGATGTATTTCATTTGTGAGAAGAGGAGGTTCATCTTCAGAATTTCAAGGAAGTTTGGGAACACTTGAGCAGTCAGTTTTTCTCCCAGAAGGATATGCAATATCCGGAGCAACGCTCGCTCCAGACAGTTCATCTACAAATAACGTTCTTTCAAGCTTTTTTGACCAGGTTGAAAGGAGAGGAGGGTTTATTGGACAAACCATAGATAAGGTAATGAGTTTATGGGGGTCCCTTTTAATCTCATATGGGGATGGCGTAACTTCTTGGTCTTCTAAGCTATCGGAATTTCTTGATAACGTCGACGGAATAACAGGTGGAAGTGTCGGCTCCAAATTACAGAGTGCTTTGAAACAAATAGTTATTGACGCTGGATTAGAACCAAGTGATTTAAGACAAATGAAGCCTGTTCTTGTTAATACAGAAAGTGTTTTGAAACAAGCTGGCTTTGAGAAAGAATCAACGATTCGTGAACTAGTTCAGAAAATACCTAATACATCAGATCCAATCGCTTTAGCTCGTTCTCTTGGCGCATTTTCTCTGCAATATTTGCCTGACAAAATCACAATTGCAAAGCTGACCATTCCTGTCATTGATATTGAGATTCCTTTAGAAATTGATGTTAAGAAAGTTTTTGGTGGCATATGAGAAAAATGAAATTTCTTTGTTGCCAAAAAGGGCAAATGTTTGTTGAGACTGCATTGGTACTTCCGGTTGTATTAGTGGTTGCTCTAATTGCAATCAATTTATTTAAGTTTGCAGATATGTGCTCAAAGTTTGATCGTGTTGCGGCAGATCAAATCATTGCTCATGGAATTTCTTCCAGTCATTCCACGGATGGAGGAACGCTAGAAAACTTAACTCAGAAAATAAAAACTGCTCTTAAATGTGATGACAATTGCGACATTGCCGTCTCCATGGAGGGAGAAAAGGAGGGGATTGGGAATATGGTCTCTGTTTTTCCTAAATATCAAGCAACTCTAAAGTACAGACCTTGGCCACATACTGTGCGTCTCCCCTTAGTGTCATTAGAGTCTCCTCTGTACCTCACCCATACAACTTCAATTGTTGTTAGTCCCTATAAGTCGGGAGTTGTGATTTGAAAATGAATGTACAGGTTTCGATAGAAGAAGTCCCTAATTCAGAGCAAATTTTTGAATTGTTACAAGGAGGCTTCGAAAAGTTCGTCGGTCTTTTGGGTACCGAGATAACAGCTCCTCCAGTCTTACTTCTAAGGTGCTCTTCAGTTCATACTTTTGGAATGACGTATCCGATTGATATCGCATTTGCAGACGATCACGGAGAAATTTTAAAAATTCGGAGACGAGTACATCCTAAACAAATTCATAGCTGCGCGGGTGCTTATTGCACATTTGAAAGACCATCAGTTGATGATTTCCCATGGTTTGAGGTTGGTCAGAAAGTGCTCATTCAAGAAATAAGTACTGAAGAAAGCAACGTTGAAAGAAGGAGTCGCTATGGCTATAGAAAACTACTCCGTAAAAATTTGCCCCAGATGCGGAGAAAAGCTGTTTCAGGACATGAGAATTTGTTACGGGTGCCTTCTAGACTTCAGCGGTCCAAGCTCACTTGTATGCAATCTCGAAGTATCAAGAAATAAAAGAATTGCCAACCTTCCCTTTATAGAAACTGATGAGTATTTGCTTTCTGAGGAAGTAGGAGAGGAGTGGGATAAAGGCCTGCCACCTGCTTTGTTTGAACTGGATAACTCATATTCACCAGCAGATTAAACAGTACGTGGTATCCTTTAAGAAGAGTTGCGAAAGTAACATAAAGGAGTTTCCATGTATAAAGTCTCGCTTCGCTCTTCTAAAAAGAGCCAGTTTGTAAAGATTGCGCTTTGCATAATGCTTTTGGCTGTTGCGTTTTTAATTACGCCTGCAAGAGCATTTGCGCGCGACCTTTCAATAGATACGGTAAATATTGATGCGACGGTTCAAAAAGACGGAACGTTGCATGTCGTAGAAACTCGTACATTCTATTTCAACGGTAGTTTTCATGGTGTCTATTGGAATCTTCCAGTTGGAAAGAATAAATACAATGGACAGAACGTTGAAGTAAATATTACTTCAGTTACCGTTCAGGATAGGCAAGGAACGCGTCAGATCTACAGCAAAGATTCAAATGGAAATGGCGCCAGCTCAGATGAGTACTATGTTCCTACTCTCTCAAACAACATGCTGAACCTAAAGATTTATTCAGCGCATGATGATGAGTCAGCACATATAACTATCGAGTATGACATTACTAATGTTGTAACAAACTGGTCGGATACTGCGGAGCTGTACTGGAAGTTTGTATCTGATGGCTGGGATTCCGAGTCTCGAAATGTCACTGCTACTATTCATCTTCCTGTCCCATCAGGACAATCTATAGTTGCCGGAGATACTGTTCGCGCTTGGGGACACGGTCCACTAGATGCAAATGTTGAAATTACCAACAATGCAGTCGTTTATAAGGTTCCTGGTGTAGGAACTGATGAATTTGCGGAAGCTCGTATTACGTTCCCAACTGATTGGGTTTCTGGGCTAGCTCCTATTCAGCAGAATAAGCTGAGTAGCATCTTGTCTGAGGAACAAGCGTGGGCGGATGAAGCAAATCACAAACGTGAGATTGCAAAAACTCAGGTAGCTCTTATTCTTTATGCACCATTAGTACTTGCGGCTATCACCGTTGTAGCAGCAATCTTGCTGCGTATTCAATATAAAAAGGTAATGGCTCCTCAGTTTAATGACCTTTACTACAGAGATGTCCCATCTAATGATCATCCTGCAGTTCTTTCTATGCTTTACAACGGTGAGCTAATTAAGGGAGACGCTCTGACAGCAACCCTTATGCACCTTTCTGATTCAAAGTACATTAGCTTGAATAAGACGGTTAGTACAAACTTCCTTGGTATGGAAAAGTCTGATTATTGTCTTACAAAGGTTCAAGACCTTTCAGAAAGCCAGCAGCCTTTCTACCCTGGCAGTTCACTGTCAAATAAGATTGATATTATGGCAATGAAGCTAATCTTTGATAAGGCCGGAGAATCTGGAGCGGTAAATACTACTGTTACCATGAAACAAATTGGTAAGTATGCTTCATCACATCCAGAAGATTTTAATAAGGCATATGAGTCTTGGGAGAGCCCTATCAAGCTTAGCTATGCTGCTAAGTATGGAACAAATAAGATTCCATTCCACGGTAAGGGAATTCTTGCTGCTCTGATTGCTGTTGATGTTCTTGTTGCAGCTGCTGCATTCTTCATGGGTGTTATGGCTGATGTTTCATTTGCCAATCTACTACTACATCTGTTTATTCTTGTCATTGCCGGTCTTGTTGCACTTGTAAACATTGGCTCGTTTGACCTGATGAATAGAGAAGGTGTTGAGACGCTTGCTAAGACTCGTGCACTAAGAAAGTGGCTTACTGAGTTCACTAACCTGCACGAAGCAATTCCTACTGATGTCATTCTCTGGAATAGGCTTCTGGTTATGGCAGTTGCGCTTGGTGTTGCGGATAAGGTTATCGAGCAGCTGAAAGTTGCAATGCCAGAGATGCTTAAAGATCCTCAGTTTATGCCTGTTTATAGCTGGTATTACTATGGAAATGGCATGCGAACCAATGCAATTGAGAGCGTAACCAAGAGTGTTACAGCTGCTCATTCTGTTTCTACTGCAGCCCTTGCTTCTTCTAACTCAAGCTCTGGCGGTGGTTTTGGTGGTGGCTTCTCCGGCGGCGGAGGCGGCGGCTTCGGCGGCGGAGGCGGCGGTGGCGGTTTCTAAAGCCATAAACGCTTCAATAAACACCATAAGAAGCTACGTTTAAAGGTTTCAATTCTCCCCGTGAACTTGTCGGGGAGAATTTCTTTTTTTAAGAAAATATGCGATTTTGGCATATTTGAGTTGATAGTTTTACGCTGCACTTATGGAGCAGATATCTAACAGATTAGTGGGCCAGTGCCTTCGCGATTTGCGAAAGAAGCAACGTCTTACTCAAGAGGCGGTTGCTGAGCACCTTGCTGGAGATCAAGCATTCATATCAAAGGTTGAATCAGGCGAGCGTGGCGTTAAGCTTGGAGAAGTCTTTTCTTTTGCCGAAGCTTTAGGTATTGATGCTTCCGAGCTTATCGAAGCTTTGCGTTCGTATCGATAGTTTTAGTTCAATTTTTTAAAGCAAGAACTTTGTGAAAGACGTGCTTCTTAAAAGACGTGCTTCTTAAAAAAGGCACCTCTTTTACTGTTTGCCACGTCAACATCAAAAGATAAAAGAAAACGGCTCAGAGATATCTCTTTGAGCCGATTCAAGTCGTGGTGGCGGGGAAGGGAATCGAACCCCTGACACGGGGATTTTCAGTCCCCTGCTCTACCAACTGAGCTACCCAGCCATTGGTGCTTCGAAAAGCTTATTTACTATAACAGACTCAAGCGCTTCGTCAAGCGGGCAATTTATACAATCCAGAAATTTTTTCCGCCAGTGAGGTCAAATTCAACGGTCATACCCTTTATTGCAAAAAATGCCTCAATTTGCTCCTTTGTTTTCTCGAGCTCTTGACCGTCGATTTTCTCGCGCTCATCGGGTTTCTCGCTAGAGGGGAGTTCTATCCAGAGAGTTTGCTTACCACATGTGTCACGCAGGTGGATTTTGCTTAAAAGTCCCTGCTGAGCAAGTCTTTCATTAAGGTGAATGAGGTCAAAAAAGTTGACGATTTTTGGCATGCTAACTCGTTTCTCTAAACGCTCGCTCTTAAGCATACACGTTTGCAAATTGGTACAATAGATTGTCTAGCTTGAACTAGGTCAGCGGTCGTTGCTGCCTCCACTGAATAAACTATTCGAGGGGAAATTATGGCCTTTACGAGAAAAGAATTCTTGTCCCTTTCTGCTTTGGGAGCTGCGGGTACCTTGGCCGCATGTACACCGCAAGCAAGGACATCTGATGATACGAATCAGCCTGCATCTAACGTGGACCTTGAAGAGTTCAAGTCACTCAAGCTGGACATGACCCAGTGGAGCTATGACGAGGATAACGACTGCTACTATCAGCTGGGCATTCAGTACTGCACTAAGCCTGCAAGCAAGTCGGTAAACACTCTCTCGGTTTTTGTTCCTGGAAAGTATCTCTCGGGAAAGAAGAATGGCTCTACGTACGAGTGCGAAGTGAGCGAGAAGGCCGTTGTAGGCAGCTTCACCGCAAGTACCGCGCCAATCGTCATGCCTATTAACACAGCAACGCTCGCCCCTCAGAGCGCTCCTACAAGTTACTCATACGAAGGCCTTGCACCGTACCTTGAGGCTGGTTGTGTGTACGTATACGCAGGTTTCCGCGGCAGAAGTGCTGGTTACGATTCAACTACAGGCTCGGACGAGCTTTACGCAGGTGGATCGCCTTGGCCGGCAGTAGACCTCAAGGCTGCTATCAGGTACTTGCGCTACAACCATGAGCTGCTTCCTTGCAATACATCAAAGATTTTTGTGTTTGGCTTTGCGGCCGGCGGTGGTCTCAGCGCAGTGCTAGGCACCTCGGGAGATTCTCCACTGTATACGCCATACCTTAAGGCGGTTGGCGCTGCTACACATAGCGAGAAGGGCGAGCAGCTTTCAGACTCTATTTACGGCAGCGCTTCATGGTGTCCTGCGACATCGTACGACCTTGCAGACGCAGCATACGAATGGTCAGCTGGTCAGTATGCTGATGCAACAGACTCTCGTGCTGAAGGTGTTTGGACACAGCCTCTCTCGCAAGATCTTGCTGGCGCATACGCTTCATTTGTCAACAACATGGATCTTCTCGACAGCAATGACAGCAAGGTCGGTCTTGATGAAACCAACTCTGGTGTCTATACCGCTGGATCATATGCAGATCTTCTGCTCAACGAGCTTAAGACCTCTGCAAATAACTTTGTTAAGGACAACGCATTCCCTTACACCTCTACGCCTCAGCGACTGGAAGAGCCTACGTTCCCAGGTGATCCAAATCTGGCAACAGTTCGTGGTACAGACAACGCAACTCCTGCCACTCAGCAGGTTCAATCTACTATTTACGATACTGCTGAGCACTACTTTGGCTCTCTGAACTCTGAGTCTATTTGGGTTGTATATAACCTTCGCCGTCAGAGCGTTGAGCTTGAGAACTTGAGGGGTTTCTCGCGCGCTCTGAGAGGTGCTTCACTTCCTGTTGGAGCTTTTGATGCACCTGATAGAAGCACTCGTGCAAATCAGCTATTTGGCGTTGGTGAGCAAAGTACCTTGCATTTTGATGAGCAGACAGCTGATCTCATCAAAAAGAACCTTGATACGTATATGAAGCTTACTGATTGGAAGTCCAGCTACGCCAATGACTGGTCCTCTGATTTGAATAAGGCTGACACGCTGGAGAATGACATTCCAACTCGTGTGGATATGTTTAATCCTCTGTACTTTACCAGCGCATCTTACAAAGGCTATCAGACAGCATCGGTTGCTCCTTATTGGCGTATTAATGAGGGCGCTCAGAATACTGATACTTCAATTTGTACCTCGTTCAATTTGGGCTTGTCTCTAAAGCATTTCTCGGGCGTGAGCAGTGTTGATTACACGCTTGTTTGGGATAAGGGCCACGTTCTTGCTGAGAGAACAGGCAATGCAACCGCCAATCTGGTTTCTTGGATTGTCACATGCGCGTCTGCTTAAAGGGGAGGTCATAGCGTGTTTCAAACAAAGAATCGTCGACTGTACGGTGTTATTGTTATCGTTGTGCTTGCGGTAGGAGCAATATTCTTCTCCCTTTTTAGAGGTGCTGATAAGTCTCAACCTCAAGGAAGTTCTCAAGCGCAATCGCAGCAATCGCAGTCACAGCAGACACAGCAGACGCAGTCTCAGGGCTCGCAAAATAAGGGCTACATTGATTCTGTAGCAGCGGATGATCCCTATGCAAAAGGTATCCATCACGTTCGCATTGTAGTGAAGGATTACGGTACTATCGAGGCAACTCTTAACGCAAATGTTGCACCTATTACGGTCTCCAACTTTGCTCATCTTGCCGAATCAGGCTTCTATAACGGCCTTACGTTCCATCGTATTATTGACGGCTTTATGATTCAGGGCGGAGATCCTAAGGGCAACGGTTCTGGTGGGTCAGAGAACAAAATTAAGGGCGAGTTCACCAAAAATGGTGTCGAGAATAACATCTCGCATACACGTGGAACTATTTCCATGGCGCGTGCTCAAGATCCTAACTCGGCAAGCTCACAGTTCTTTATTATGCAGGCAGATAACTCAACTCTGAATGGAAACTATGCTGCATTTGGCACGGTAACAAGTGGAATGGATGTTGTTGACGCAATTTGTAAAGGCGTTAAACCCACCGATTCAAACGGAACAATTCCTGCTTCAGAGCAACCGGTTATTGAGTCCATCACAATGATTGATTAGATTCCTTATATAAAATATTGTTATGTTATTTGATGACCTGCAATGTTTTATAAAGTTGCAGGTCATTAGCGTATAACGAGCTTCTCATGATATACTATTGTTATCCGAGAGGAGTGGTGTTATGCGAGCTGTTGGCGAGTTTTGCGTTCACCCAGGTCAGGGCGTATGTCTTGTTGAAAATGTAGTTTCGGAGCCTACTCCGGCCTACGTTTTGTCTCCTATTGGGCAAAAACATCCTGTTCAGATTGTATTTCCTCTTGATCAAGAGTTCAGACTACGCGATCTTATGACGCGTGATGAGGCTACAAATCTTGTTGATATGTATCCTCAAATTGAACTCATTACCTTTCACATCCACAACGCCTCTCTTGAAGAATCTCACTTTAGACATGCCATCAGAGAAGGTTCTTGTAAAGACTCCATTAGTATTGCTAAAACATTTAGAGCTCGTATTGATAAGGCGCGTTCGCTCAACAAGAAACCACCTGTTTCTCACGAGAGAATCTTTAAGATGGCCAGTAATCGCGGTCTTTACGAGCTTATTACGGCACTTAATTGCACCGTTGACGAGATTCAAAAGGTGTTTAGTTCGCGCTATGGCGTAGAAATTGGAAAAGCGTAGCTTATAATTAAACCATCCGTTCAAGAGATGGGAAAATATGACTTCAGAAACATCCGCTAATCGCGCTGTTGTCACTGTTTTGGGCAGCGATGCTCCAGGAATTGTTGCAGCAATTTCTACCACTTTGGCTGAATCAAATGCAAATATCTTAGATATTGCACAGACTATTCTATCTGGTATTTTTACCATGACCATGCTGGTTGAACTTCAGGATGCCGAGTCTTTCTTGAGCCTCAAAGAGCGTCTTGATACCGTCTCAGAAAAGCTTGGTGTACAGGTTAACATGCAGCGTGAAGAGGTCTTCACGTTTATGTATCGTCCTTAAAGAGGTAGTGTTTTGTCAGAGCTTTCAACTGAAGAACTCATTGCTCAAAAGCAGTCTTGGCTCAATCAAGATGTATCAAATCTGAAAGTAGATATTGTCTTTTCCGATATGGATGAGAC
>CAKAPZ010000029.1 GCA_916720015.1 uncultured Atopobium sp.
GAGCAACGCTGCTTCAGATGGCACCTTCTATTGAGCAGAAGAACACCCAGACAGACGTGAAGTTTGCTTCGCTCGCTTCTGAGCTTGATAAAGCGTCCAAGCAGCGTTTTTTGGAGCTCATTCACTCCGATGGCTTTGCTGAGTGGTTCTCGGTTGTTACCCCTCTGACAGAGATTGGTCTTCTCCCCATTGGTTCAAGACCTGCAAAACGTGGCCTGGGCGCCAAGTCTCTTGATGACTTACGTGCTATCCCCTGGATTTTCTCCTGGTCACAGGCTCGTATCAACCTGGCTGCTTGGTATGGGCTGGGCAGTGCCTGCGAGGCAGTAGGGGATATCGAACGCCTCCGCGAGGCATATAAAGAGTGGCCGCTGTTCACTACGTTTATCGACAACATTGAGATGTCAATCTCCAAAATTGACGCTCGTATCGCAAGGCTTTATCTGGCTCTGGGTGATCGCCCTGAGCTTTCAGAGATGGTTCTCTCCGAGATGTCGTTGACGCGCAAGTGGGTCCTTGCTATCACCGGTAACAAGTGGCCGTTGGAGAACCGTCGTGTGCTTGGTCCTGTTATCCGTCTGCGTCTGCCATTTGTTAATATTCTCTCGGTTACGCAGGTGCATGCCCTGTCTGAGCTTCGTATAAGGGATGACATGCTTACTCCAGAGGAGCGCGCAAATATTACCTATTTGATTTTGTGCACCGTGTCTGGTGTTGCCGCAGGTCTGCAGAATACGGGCTGATGTCACACCGCTTGCCATAAGTTTGAGCAAACAAATGTTTATGTTTACGTAAAACTAGTATTACCTGAAATAAAGTTGCAATATTTATAAGGCGAGAAACCACTGGTAGACAGTGTTTCTCGCCTTATTTTTACTTTAATTATTAAATGAAAGTTGAATTACCTTAACTTTTAGTTGATACTTATGAAGTAAAAGTTCGAAAGAGCAAACTTAGTTTGCCTACGTTATTTTGGGGGATGCATGGATACAGAAAAGACCTCACAGGGTCCTGCGAATTCTGGTCCAGTTCTTCCTCTTGCCATGCTTGGTGAGGGAGAGACTGCGTTGATCGTAACGGTTAAGGGTGCTTCTGATCTTCGCCAGCACCTCTCAACACTTGGTTTTGTTGAGGGCGCCGAGGTAAAGGTTATTTCACGAGTCAACGGCGACGTTATTGTTAGCGTTAAGGGTGCACGACTTGGACTGAACCGTCAGATGTCGTCGCACATCATGGTTTCTCCGCTCTAAACACTTTGTTGTATTGCGCTGCTGGTAAAACCCGCGGCTTTTAATACGTGTTTCGATGAAAGGAAGGTTATGGCAACTCTGAAAGAAGTTAAGGTGGGGGAGAGTTGCACGGTTGCTGCGCTAAAGGGTGTAGGCGCCGTGAAACGTCGCATCATGGACATGGGCCTTACTAAGGGTACTGAGGTTCACGTCAAAAAGGTAGCACCACTGGGAGACCCAATTGAGCTCACAGTTCGTGGCTACGAGCTTTCTATCCGCAAGGATGAAGCTGCAAGCATTGAAGTAGTAGACGTTCACAAGGTAGAGGAAGCCTAATGGCACAAAAGACTATTATTGGTCTTGCAGGTAATCCAAACTGCGGTAAGACCACCCTATTCAATGAGCTTACGGGCTCAAACGGTTACGTCGGCAACTGGCCTGGCGTTACCGTCGAGAAGAAGCAGGCAAACTGGCGAGCTGATAAGGACGTCACCTTTGTCGACCTTCCTGGTATTTATTCTCTGTCTCCTTATTCACCTGAGGAGCAGGTATCACGTGACTATCTCATTAACGAGCGCCCTGATACTATCATTGACCTTCTCGATGTTACTAACCTAGAGCGTAACCTCTATCTGACTACTCAGATTCTTGAGGCTGGTCGTCCAGTTGTCCTTGGTCTTAACATGGTTGACCTGCTCAAGGAGTCTGGTGACGTCATTGATGTCAAGGAGCTTTCTAAGCAGCTTGGCGTTGAGGTTGTTGAGGTCTCCGCACTTCGTAACAAGAACATTGATACTCTGGTAAAGACGGCAATTAAGGCTGGCCAGGAGGGAACTCCTGCTGAGGGTGTTAAGTGCTTTACCCCAGAGGTTGAAGAGGCTCTTGGCAAGATTGCTGCTGCAATCGAGGGCCTTGCTCCAGCATCCCTTTCTCGTTGGTATTCAATTAAGGTCTTTGAGCGCGATGCAGCTGCAATTGCCCCTCTTAATCTTTCTGCCGAAAAGACCGCAGAAATTGAGAAGATTATTTCTGCAGTTGAGAAATCTCGTGATGACGACGCTGAGTCCATCATCACGTCTGACCGTTATGAGTGGATTGCTGGCGTAATGGCAGCTTGTGTCAAAAAGGCACCTAAGAAGCTGTCTACTTCCGAGAAGATTGACCGTGTTGTCACTAACCGTATTCTCGGTCTTCCTATTTTTGTTATTGTTATGTCCCTGGTGTACTTTATCTCTATTTCTACTGTTGGCATCAATGCTACTAACTGGGTCAATGATAATCTGTTTGACAAAGGTTTTCACGTATTAGGCATCGGAGATGCAGAGTATAGTCAGGCAAAAGATGATTTTGATTCGCATCACTATGGTGACCAGATCGACGCTTATCTCAACGCAGCTGACGAGGCTGGCATTGATACTACTGAGGTGCGTGCTGCAATTTCCGCAAAACAGTGGGATTCTGACGCTATCACCAGCTTTGAGGCAGAGACTGCCAAGAAGAACGTTGTTGCTCTGAGCGCACCAGTTCATGATGAGAATGGCAACTTCATTGATACTGACGGCAATCCTCTTAAGCTTGACGCTGACGGCAACCCAATTCTTGCTGAGGGTCAGGAACTCCAGACTCTTGGTGGCGTAACTGCCGCTGGCTTTAAGACTGCTGTTGAAGGCGCTGCTACTGAACCAGAAGCTTCTGCGTATGGCATGTATGTCCCAGGCATTCCTGATCTTGCTCGCGGTGCTCTTGAGGGTGCTGGCGCAAGCCCCGTTGTCACTAGCCTTGTAGTTGACGGTATTATTAATGGCGTAGGCGCTGTTCTTGGCTTTATTCCACAGATGTTTGTTTTGTTTGTTATGTTGTGTTTCTTGGAAGACTGTGGATATATGAGCCGCGTTGCTTTTGTTATGGACCGCGTCTTCCGTCGTTTTGGTCTATCAGGTAAGTCTTTTATTCCACTTCTTATCTCCTCTGGTTGTGGTGTTCCTGGCGTTCTTTCTACTCGTACTATTGAAAATGAGAAAGATCGTCGCATGACGATTATGCTTACCACTATGATTCCATGTTCGGCAAAACAGCCTATTATTGCGTTGATTATGGGTGTTCTTATTGGAGGAACTACCGCTTGGTGGGTTGCTCCAGCCTTTTATTTCATGGGTGTAGCTGCGATTGTTATTTCTGCAATCATGCTTAAGAAAACTAAGGTTTTTGCGGGAGAGCCAGCACCATTTGTCATGGAGCTTCCTGATTATCACATGCCTTCTCTTAAGTCTTGGGCAATGCATATTTGGGAGCGTATTTCTGCGTATGTTATTAAAGCCGGTACCATTATTTTTGCTGCAGCAATTGGAATTTGGGTTTTATCCAATTTTGGTTGGGCCAACTGGGACGGCGCAAATGGAGTATTTGGCTATCTTCCAGCTATTCAGGGCGCTCCTGACAATGTTTTGGACTTCTCTTTGCTTGCTGCTATTGGAAATTCTATTGGGGGTATCTTTACTCCTCTCGGATTTGGAAATTGGCAGGCAACTGTAGCTTCTATTTCTGCTTTGATCGCAAAAGAGAATCTTGTTTCTACCTTTGGTGTTCTTTACGGTCTTGGTGATGCAAGCGAGAAGTCTGTTAACATGTGGACTGGTTTTGCCGGTATGTTCACCGATGCTGGTGGCATTCTTCACGTTGGTGCAATGTGCGCATTTGTTGCATTCAATATGCTTGACGCACCTTGCTTCGCTGCAGTAGGTTCTATTCGTCGACAAATGAACGACTCTAAGTGGTTCTGGTTTGCTATTGGCTATCAGTGCGTATTTGCATGGATTGTTGGCCTGATGATCAATCAGTTCTGGGAGTTCTTCGTTCTTGGTTCCTTCGGTGTCTGGACTGTTATTGCTTTTGCCTTCTTGGCAGCAATTCTCTTCCAGCTCTTCCGTCCTGCTCCAAAGTGGGATAAGAAGGACGACAAGATCCTTACCAGCCTTACCGAGGCTGCAAAGGCATAAGCTACTACTAGTTTAGTAAGCTGACCTGATCCCCCGCACCAATTCGGTGCGGGGGATTTTGTTTATGTTTATCTCGGACTTTCTTGATATAAGATAAAAATCCATAGACATGTAAACTTAGTCTAACTTTTTGTAGAGTTTACGAAATTAGATAAAAAAACTGAAAAAATTCTTGTAAGTTTCCCTCGGTTAACTTACTATGTTTTTAAGCAATTTAGTTGCTTGCTTTATTCAGGTTCCCGTAGCTCGAAGAAAGACCCTCTCCCTTTCTTGCGAGCGTAGAACACGAGCCGCTGACTCTGGGTGTCAGCGGCTCGCCCCTTTTTTAGGATGTATTTACTTGCTTTTAGTGCAAGTCTCTGTCTTCTTCATGTTCAGAAAGATCGCTTGTATCGCGGTCCAAAAGAACCGAGACATTCATATTAGGGTAGGCTGCTTCTACTTCATGAATAATATCGTGGACAATTTGCTTACCGTCATAGCCAAACTCAATGACTGCATCAAAGGCCATAAATTGATTTTCAATGTCAGCAATAAAACCATGAACTTGAAGAACACCTTCATGAGCTAAAGCCATTTCAGTTACTTCAGTGCGCATCTTTACAATGCGATTATCGGTGGTGTTTCTCGCATAAATACCAATAGCAGCAATGATTATTTTGCCTGATGTCTGCTTGTAAATCTCTGTACTCAGACGCCTAGTCATCGTATCAATTTCAATAGCTGAAGTGGTATCAAGAACCTCAGTGTGGAATGAGCCAACAAATTTATCTGGGCCATAGCTGTGGATAATAAGGTCGTAGACGCCTTCTGCGTCTGGATCCTCTTTCACAATGTTGTAAATAAGTGTTGAAAGAGCAGCGTCAGGACGCATGCCAATAATTTCTTTAATGGAGCCCTGTAATAACTCGATTGAGGCTTTAATGATAAACACAGAGATAATAACGCCCACATATGCTTCAAGACTGATTTTTGTAAAGATAAAGATAAGCGCAGCTAATAAAACAGAAGTGGAGAGTATAGCGTCAAAAAGTGCATCTGAACCAGATGCAATAAGGGTGTCGGAGTTTACGCGATTACCTACAGAGCGGACGTAGTGACCCAAAATAATCTTTACGAGCACAGCTACTGCAATGATGACTAAAGACAGGGGACTATAGTCTGGAGTAACAGGATCCATGATGCCTTGGATGGATTTGATGAGCGAAGAAATACCTGCATACATAATGATTGCAGCAATTACTGTTGTAGTGATGTATTCGATGCGTCCGTGTCCAAAGGGGTGCTCGCGATCAGCTTTTTTGTTAGATAGTTTTGTTCCCACAATGGTGATGATTGATGAAATTGCATCGGAAAGATTGTTCACTGCATCAAGAGTAACGGCAATTGAGTTAGATAAAATGCCCACAGCTGCTTTGAATGCCGCAAGGGCAACATTGGCAGTAATACCAATGGCGCTCGTGCGTACAATGGCAGTTTCACGTTCAGAAGAGGTAATGGTTACCTGTGATTGGGTCATAGTAAATCTAGCTTTCTGTAACGTTAGAAAGAACTTTTAAAAGCAATCGTTTAAGCTCAGCGCCTTCTTCGGGCGAGAGATTAACGCATGAACCGATTTGATGTGGGACTATTTGCATTTCTCGCCTAAGGTCTTTGCCTTTTTGGGTGAGGGAAACAATCAGCTGACGTCCGTCTTTGTTTGTTTTTTGGCGCAGTACAAGGCTCTTCTCCTCAAGCTTTTTAAGAAGTGGAGTCAAGGTGCCTGAATCAAGAAATAAAAGCTCACCTAAGGTTTTGACATCCAAGGATTCATGTTCCCAAAGCGCCATCATGGCAATGTATTGTGTATACGTTAAATTAAAGGGCTTAAGCAGCGGAGTATACCTTCGTACCACTTCTTTTGAGGCACTGTAGAGCGGGAAGCAGAGCTGGTTTTTGAGGAGAAGCTCGGGGATATCGGGGGAGTTGTCGAGTGCAGAAGAGCCGCTAGCAAAAGTGCTAGCGGCTGCAACGGACTGCATTTCTTTCTGAGAAGAACTCATGAGTAGACCGGTCTTCTCGCCTTAGGCAAGAAGGTTTTTAACTGCGGACTCAACCTCTGCCATATCGGCAGTTGGCTCGAAGCGAGCAACAACGTTTCCCTGGCGGTCTACAAGGAACTTGGTGAAGTTCCACATGATGTAGGCCTTGTCGCCAAACTTCTTGTTGTTTGCCTTAGCAAATTTGTCCAGAGCAAGTGCCTTGATACCCTTACCAAAACCCTGGAAGGGGAAGGCTGTTGCAAGGCGCTCAAAGAGAGGATTTGCAGTCTCTCCGTTGACGTCGCCCTTCTTGAACTGTGGGAAATTGGTACCAAACTTCATAGTACAGAACTGGTGAATCTCCTCATCGGACTCTGGGGCTTGGTCTGCAAACTGATTGCAAGGGAAGTCTAAAATCTCAAAGCCTTGATCTTTATAAGCAGCGTAAATGCGCTCAAGATCCTCATACTGTGGGGTAAAGCCGCAACCAGTTGCAGTGTTGACAATCAGAAGAACCTTTCCATCAAAAGAGGAGAGGGAAGTTACGGAGCCGTCACGCTCTTCTACGGAGAGGTCATAGATGTTGGTGTTTGCCATGATGTTCCTTTCAACTAGCCACGGATTGTCCGAAGCATTGGATGACTTATTTTCTTTGGGTAGTGTACCCCAGTAGCTGTAACCTAACACAAATAAATTGTACACAATTTAAATTTCACAATAACGACATAGAGAGAATGTTATTTTTTCATTTAATTGATAGTCCATATGAGCAAATATCAATAATTTAAGTAACGACTCAGAGCGGCATCTTCACAAAATTTATATGTATACCATGGCTAACCATAGGAAACGTTTTCGCAGGTAAGAAATTACTTGTGTACAATTGTTTCATTAGGATAACTAATTAGTAATGATTTTCACTTGTTTTTTTCGTAAAAAAATTTTATCTTCAATAGGTCATTAACCGATTAATTTGCAAAAAGCAGATGGGGGATTTTTATGAAACTGAACAATTGGTGTCTCGCAGCCGGTGGCGCTGCACTTGCTGGCGTTGTTGCTGGTCTTGCTTCTAACGGCACTCTTCACAAGGCAGCTGTCAAGGCAACTGCATGTGGTCTTCGCGTAACTGACCGCGTTTCCGCAGAGACTCAGAATGTTGTTGACGAGGCTAACGACGTTGTCGCTGAGGCTCGTCGTGAGTCCAAGATTGACGCTGCAGTTCGCGCTCGCCTTGCTGAGCTCGAGGAGGGTATCCGCGCTGAGGTTACCAAGCAGGTCGACGCAGAGGGTGCACAGGCATAATTCATGCGCTTCACAATTACTAATGAAATCTCAGGTCGCATTCGTGCAAAATGCGACCTGGGTCATATTGATGAGGCTGAAGCCCGTGGCATTTCCTATGAGCTGATGCGTGTTGACGGAGTTCGTCACGCTGAAGTTCACATGGCAAACGATTCTCTCTTGCTAAGGTTTGATCCTCTCAAGAGAGATCAGGTACTTGCGGCTGTTGGCGCTTTTGATGTCTTGAACTTGCCACGAGAAGAAGAGGCAGGCCTTGAAGACTTCTGCAGCTCAATTGAGATGGCTCTTGAGAACAATCGTTTCCAGATGGAGGTTGTGACCACATTCGCACGCCGCTGGATTATGCGCTCTTTGCCACTACCTGCAGTTGCTAACTACGCATACGTTATTCTCCGCGCCATTCCATTTGTTGTGGAAGGCGTTAAGCGCCTGTTTAAGAAAGAGCTGACCGTTGAGGTTTTGGACGCAACTGCTATCACCACTTCAATTCTAAGAAATGAGTGGGCAGATGCATCTACGGTCATGTTCTTGCTTGAGTTGTCTGCTGCTATGGAGAACCACGTGGCAAGCCGTGCTCGTCTTGCACTTCGTGATGGCCTAATCACTCGTTCTGAGAACGTCTGGGCTCGTATTGACGGTAAGGACGTAATGATTGCCCTCTCTGAGGTTGAGAAGGGCATGATTTTGCACCAGCGCGCTGGTGGCGTTCTTCCTGTTGACGGCAAAGTAGTCGAAGGCATCGGCCAGATGAACGAGGCCGCCATGACAGGTGAGTCTCGTCTTGTTACCAAAGAGCCTGGCTCAACCGTTTACGCAGGCACCGCCCTTGAAGACGGTGACCTTATGGTAAGCGTCACTGCTCCTCCAGGAATGTCTCGTATCGACAACATTGTTGATATGGTTGAGCAGTCTGCTGAGCTTAAGGCTGGCGCACAGTCTAAGGCAGAGCGCCTTTCTGATGCGCTGGTTCCTTACAGCTTCCTTGCCTTTTTTGGTATTTGGGGCATCACCCGAAACATCACTAAGGCTATGACCGTTCTTATGGTTGACTATTCCTGCGCTATTAAGCTTTCCACTCCTGTTGCAGTGGGTAGCGCAATGGATGAGGCAGCCAAGTTTGGCATGACGGTTAAGGGCGGAAAATACCTCGAGAAGATCGCTGCTGCTGATCTTATCGTCTTTGATAAGACCGGTACGCTGACAAAGGCAGTTCCACATGTTGAGTGCATTGTCAGCTTCTGTGGTCGCACCGAGGACCAGCTTTTGCGTCTTGCTGCATGTATTGAGGAGCACTTCCCACACAGCATGGCTCGTGCAATTGTGAACGAGGCAAAGGTACGCGGCCTCAAGCACAAAGACGAGTTCCACGCAGAGGTTAAGTATGTTGTTGCTCACGGTATTCGTACCAAGGTTAACGACAAAGAGGTCTGTATTGGTTCAGCTCACTTCATTTTTGATGACGAGAAGACCCCAATGCCTGAGGGAATTCAGGACGACCTTGCACAGATTGCTCCAACCTCTTCCATCATCTTCATGTCCGAGGATTCAAAACTTATTGCAGCAATATGTATTACCGATCCTGTAAGGGAAGACGCAGCAGCAACTATTACGCAGCTCCGTGCTCTTGGTGTTAAGCGTATGGTCATGCTGACCGGCGACTCAGAAAACGTTGCAGCAAGTGTTGCTAAGAAGCTTGGCCTTGATGACTATGTGGCACAGATTCTCCCAGAGGATAAGTGCGAGTATGTTAAGAAGTTCCAGCAGGAGGGTTACACCGTTGCAATGGTAGGCGACGGTATCAACGATTCACCTGCACTAGCCGTTTCTGATGTTTCACTGGCGCTCTCAGATGCAACTGATATTGCTCGTGCCGTTGCTGATATTTCAATCAGAAATGATTCTCTTGAATCTTTGGTGATCATGCGTCTTTTGGGCCAGCAGGTAATGAAGAGGATTCATGCTGACTATCGCACGATTGTCGCGCTGAACAGCTCTTTCATCGCTGCGGGTGTTGCAGGTCTTATTACCGTAAGTACTGCTGCATATATGCACAATCTTCTGACACTTATGGTAACGCTTGCAAACACAAGGTCACTGCTTACCACTGCAGCTCATAACCCTAATGTTCCTTCTGAGGTAAAAATGCTTTTAACTGAAGGACAAGCTGCCTAGAACGCACTTGTAGGTGTCAACAAAGCGCTTTTTTAGATCGCGTTAAAGCTCCTGTTTCTTATTAGTAAGAGGCGGGAGCTTTTTTCTGTCAAAAAGAAAAAAATATTTTGAGTTTTCTCTTGCATTTAGTTAGCTAAGGCTTACACTTTAAATAGTTAGAAGAGGTTAACTTGTTAAGGTTTTTATATAACAGGAGCTAGTTCTAACAAATTTGCTTTATCAGCCCGGAACCTTTCCCCTCTCCAAGGGTCCGGAATCCAGGCGCCGTCGGCTCCCTTTTAGTCGACGGCGCATTTTTAAGAAGGGAGCAAGT
>CAKAPZ010000030.1 GCA_916720015.1 uncultured Atopobium sp.
CTTATGATTTATTTACGTAACAGGTATGCAATTTTCTTCAAATTTCCGCTTGTAAAACAACATAACAAATTGTATCTAAAGATATTTTAGTGTAGTATGATACGGTAACAACACGGGACTATGCATACAACATACGCGTGTTTTTCAGACATCGTTTGAGCAGATGGGGCTGTGAGATGGCTAAGGCAGGTGTTACCAAAAAGACCGACCCAGGTTTGGGTAGGACAGTAGCAAGGTTGTTACAAGAAAGTGGCAAGCGCCAGGTAGACCTGTGCGAATTCTCACATTGGTCACGTGCGTATGTCTCTTATATTTGCACCGAGCGCCGTAAATGGCCTTCATTTGATAAAGCAAAGGTTATCGCTGACTTCTTCTCCTTAAGTCTTGACCAGCTTTGGGTTGAGCACCTCAAGGATCTTGTTGATGCTGGCGTAGAGCTTACAGAGACGCAGAAGAAGAATTTGGCTGAGGGTATCAATCTTCCAAATCCTACTGTTATGCATGACGGAAATGACAATAGAGAATACCTCCAACCTGTTGCTTCCTCGGGGAACGGCTCAGATTACACGCTCCCGGAAATTCTTGGCGTCGAATAAGTATTTTTGACTATTTTTATTGTTTACAATGCCATACTTGCTGTATACGCGTATGATTCAGCGTTGTTCAGATTGCATGGGGCTATCTGAAGAGTAGGAGATGTGCAAGATGGCTGGACTACACTGTTCAGACTGCGCTTTTAGCTCGTTTAAATTTAACGAGGACGCCCAGATGTATCAGGCGTACTGCTCGCGCGGCTATTTGCTGGCTGATCCACATATCCATGAGCTTTTTGCCATGCACTTCGCTAAGTCTCCAGAGGATTTTGTTCCCGTCAAAGACCCGTTTAATCGCGAGTATCTGAGGAAGTCATATATCTGCGGAGAGTTTATTAAGCGCAAGGACAATTTGGGTTAACGGTATGTCTTAAAACCCTGTTATGTAACGTAGCGGGGTTTTATTATGCCTTTGACGTGTTTCTCGTCTTTCTATATCAAAGAATTAAGTAAATATCACAAAAGTTGTTATGTAACGCTTATAGATTTCTGCATAATTAGTTAACTTTCTGTTATATGTTCCCCTCAAAACAAGGTAGTATTGATTTGGGGGAATCTCCTTATTACAAGGGGATTTAAAACATTTATAAAGGAGCGGCAGCAATGTCGAGGCGACCACAAACAGAAAGTTGTGACACACGTCACAGGCTTCTTAAATCCGCAGAGCAAGAGTTTGCTTTACAGGGATACGATAAAGCTTCACTCAGACAGATTTGTGCACATGTAGGTGTTACAACGGGCGCTCTTTATTTCTTCTTTGAGAATAAAGAGGACCTCTTTAAGAATGTTTTGATTCCCGTTACTGAAGACGCAATTCAGATTCTTGAAGACTACAAAGATCATCTGCTGCTCTCCGAGGAGAGAGATCTTGAAGATACTCCTTTGGGTAATAAAGAAACGCTCGAGAAATTCTTGGACCTTCTGTACGGCAATAGGTACGTGGTGCAGATTCTTGTGAATAACCGTGAAAATCCACACGTTGTTCGCTTCTTTGAAGAGTTGACTGAGGTAATCTCTGCAACAATTAGAGCTATTCTTTATCCTAACGTTGCACAGGTTAAGCCCTATGATGAGTTTATTATTACGTGGCTTGCACAAACTGAGATGACCACTATTGTCAATATTCTTAAAAATGATGAGACTCGTGAAGAGGCTGACGGTCACATTAATTCGGCAGTAATGTTTACGCAAGGTGGCATTAAAGCCCTAGTTGAGGAACATTAGATGCTCATCTGTGCATAAAAATTGACAAAATCTACTTAAATCGGCTATTCTCAATAAAGGTAAACAAACCCCAAAGGAGACCTTTATGAAGTTTAATAAGCTCGGCCTCGTAGCAGCATCCGCTTCTGCCGTTCTTGCACTTGCTGGCTGCAATCTTATTCCAAATCTTGCTGATCCAGGAACCACTACTGGCGGTGGTCAGCAGCAGCAACAGCAGCAGACTGCACCTGATGCAAATACCGCAACCAAGCCTTCAGATACTCGTGCTGGTGACTCTGACTCTCAGCAGCTCTATCAAACTCTGATGGACAAGCACAACACTTCAGAGCAGGTTACCAACGTTCAGAAGTACGTTGATGATATTAAGAAGACTGGCGATAAGACTGAGGTTCTTATTGACACCGATAAGATTACCGTTACCGTTACCGGCATTGGTGTTGACTTTGAGAACTCCAACGGCTATCTGGTTGAGGTTGTTAACAAGACCGATACCAACATCTTCATTCAGACCACCGACACCGCTATTGGCAAGGATGAGCTGAGCTTGTTTGTTAACGCAGCTCCTAACGCAACTACCAAGGGCTTTGCATTCTTTGACCCAGGTGTAAAGATGGACGCATCCGCAACTGTTCGTGGTACCATCCTTGCTCTTTATGGTTCTGACTACAGCATGGATTCCTTCAACGTTATGTTCTAAGTTCACTTAGTTCGTTGACTGCAAAGGCTCAGCTTTTAGCTGAGCCTTTTTTGTTAGCGAGAAACTCCGTCAAAAGCAGCTAAATGAGTTAGTGTTGAGGTTATTAGAATCCGTTAGACTATAGAGTTGTTAGCTATTAGAAAAGCATGTATGCACTGCATATAAGGAGCTACGATGCTAGATTTAGATAAAAACACAGACGGGTCATATAACGACCTTATCTTTTTAAAGCCTCTTTTTCACAATAAGATTTGGGGCGGAAGAAGACTTGCTGAAGAGTATGGCTATGATATCCCCGAAGGCTCAGTAGGAGAGTGCTGGGCGATCAGTGCACATCCTAGCGGAGACTGTGAAGTTGCCTCTGGTACATATGCTGGCAAAACTCTTTCGGAGCTTTGGTCAACGCATCGAGAGCTTTTTGGTAATGCAGGAGGAGACCGTTTTCCGCTTCTTATTAAAATTCTTGATGCAAAAGATGATCTCTCTGTTCAGGTTCATCCAGATGATATGTACGCAGCAGAACACGAGAATGGTTCTCTGGGAAAGTCTGAGTGCTGGTATATTCTTGATGCAAAAGAGAATGGCGATATTGTTGTAGGACAAAATGCCTCCTCAAAAGAAGAGTTTGCAGCCATGGTTGAGCAGGGAAAGTGGACTGAACTGCTCAATTACGTTCCTATCAAGGCTGGAGATTTCTTTAGGATTGATCCTGGAACCGTTCACGCCATTAGAACGGGCACGCTTATTCTTGAAACTCAGCAGAGCTCCGATGTTACGTATCGCGTCTACGACTATGACCGTTTAGGTGATGACGGTAAACCTCGTGACTTGCATCTAGCACAGAGTCTTGAAGTCATCGATTATGCACAGGAAGCTCCAACATCTGGAGAAATCACAGCTCCAGAAATTGACGGCAAAACTGAGCTTATGAGTTGCAAGTATTTCTCGGTAGAAAAATATGAGATTCATGAGTCAAAAACTATTGCTCAGCCATGGCCGTTTATGTGCGTAAGTGTCATTGAGGGAGAAGGTACGGTTTGCGCTGACGGTGGCAACGGAGTAGAGCATAGGATTTGCAAGGGCTCGCATTTTATTGCACCTGCGTCTTCTGGTAGCCTGCGCTTTACGGGCACTATGACGTTGATTACCTCTCATCTTCCTCATATAAAATAGGACGATAAATGAGTCGAATGCAGCTTAATGTGTAACATTTGACTCGTTTCAAGTAGAATATAAAAAGTTGGGACTCCCATACGCTTATAGGAGGAACGTATGAATAAAGAGATGATTACTCGTCGCGCTTTTGCGGGATTGGCTGCAGGCGGTGCTGCTAGCACGCTTGCTGCATGTAATAGTGATGTCCTTCAGGCAATCTTAAACCCTGATTCTGTTCTTGGTGGAGCTGGTCAAGATCCTCAGAATGGCGGTCAAGACGGTACTGGGGATACGCCTTCTCAGTCAGAATTTGTGAAGCTTGAGGAGACTCCAGATAATCCAACGCTAACCGGAGATTTTTCTAAGATTATTACTGGCGTCTGGTGTGTTGACAATGGCGTTGGAACTAAAGGTGGATCAAAGGAAGGCAAAACCTTTGACCATGGTGGCATGCTTAATCAGGGCTATAACGATGGAACCGTTCTTTACTATTCATTCAAAGAAGACGGCACTTTCTTCATGCATAATTTTAAAGGTGTGAAGAATGATGGTAAGTGGGAAGCAAAAGGAACTATTGCCATTCAATGTACGTATGATGATGGCGATAGTGTGCCAATGCTTTTTGATAAGGACGACAACAACTATCTGAAGTACAGTGATGCCAAGAGTGAGATTACGTTTAATTTCAAAAAACTTTCTGACAATCCAGACGATACTTCACAGATAGCTTATATTGAAGGACAGGTAGTCAATTTTGCTGCCACCATTCCTGGTACGTATTATCTCTTTGGCTTGCACTATGCAGATGGTTCTAAAGAAGATTTGACCAGTGATCAGATTGAGTCTATGAATAAGGGTTCTGGCGGAGCGTATACCTTCTCTGCTCATAAGGATGGAGCTGCTGCACTGTTCTATCCAGACGGTAGCGTTTCTCCTATTCAGATTGTTGCAGAAGAGCCTTCGGCAGATGGACTTTCTTTCCCCATTCTTGCCCAGGGCTTTTCACAAGACGAACAGATATCTAAGTCTGTTCTATACACTACTGCGGAAAATAAGAAGCTTCTCAGTATTGATGCTCCTGGATTTACTCTTAAGTTTGCCCTCCTTAATCACCGTGAGGATGATTGGGCTAAATATGAGTATCCACCAAAGGCAGAGTTCCCTTGGCAGCCAGATGGTAAGGGCGGCTATAAGCTAGTAACCCCTACTTCTTCTGGTTCTGGTAATGGTGGTAGCTCTTCAGGAAATGGCGGCAGCTCATCTGGAAATGGTGGCGGCGGTAAGGGCGGTTCTGGTAAGAAATAGTCACAACCGTTTCTGTCATCTTTTACTAACAAAAAAGCAGGCATATGATATGCCTGCTTTTTTCCTGCCAAACTTTTACGCGTGTAAAAGAACGGTGATGTAAAGCTTAGAGCTGAAACTTACGCAGCGTGTGCGCCGCCCTCAATCTCACCGGTGCAGTGTGGGCAGCGAGTTGCGCCTTCCTTAACCTCTTCAAGGCAGTGTGGGCAGTGTGGAGCTGCAACCTCTTCAACAGCCTCTTCCTCGTCCTTCTTAAGCTTGGAAGCCTTCATAAACTTGTTGAGGGCCTTAACCATGCAGAAGACAATAAATGCAATGATCAGGAAGTTGATGATTGCGCTGATGAATGCACCAAAGTCAATGCCGTTCTGGGTACCAGGGACTGGAATGGAAAGTCCAGAAACCTCGGTGCCACCACCAGAGACGAGCTTAATAAATGGGTTGATGATGTCATTGACAAGGGAGGTAACAATAGCGGTAAATGCGCCGCCAATGATGATACCAATAGCCATGTCCATAACATTGCCCTGCTGGATAAACTCTTTGAACTCCTCAAAAAACTTTTTCATTTCATCCCTTTCGTTTAGTTAGTAGAGGATAGATATTTCCGCCCGCGCCTATGGCCTGCGCTTATGCACTGGTCAGACCATAGATGCGAGAGTATTTGTCAGTCAGATACTTGGTGTAGTAGTGAACGTCAAAAGGCTCGCCGCATGCGCCCATGATGAGCTCCTTGGAGTCCTTTGCACGACCCCAGGTCCAAATACGGCTACCTAGCCACTCTCTAATAGGAGCAAGGTCTCCAGATGCGCAGACGGCATCAAAGTCCATACCCTCAGCAATCATGGCGTGCTTGTACTGAGCGCCATATGCGCTACCAAGTGCATAGGTTGGGAAGTAGCCAAACTCACCCCATGACCAGTGAACATCCTGAAGAGCACCTTCGGTGTTGTTTGGAACCGTAACGCCCAGGTACTGCTTGTACTTCTCGGCCCAAAGAGCTGGGACATCCTTTGCGGTAATCTCGCCAGACAAAAGTGCCTGCTCCATCTCATAACGGATGAGGATGTGCAGCGGATACGTGAGCTCGTCTGCCTCGGTGCGGATGAGGCTTGGCTGTACCTTGTTAGCTGCCGAGAAGAGCTGGAAGGCAGTAACGCGATTCAGCTGGCCAGGGAAGTGCTTGCGCATAAGTTGAATCAGAGGCTCGGCAAATGCTTCAGAAAGGCCAACGTAGTTCTCAAAGAACCTGGACTGGGACTCGTGCATACCCATAGAAGTGCCGGTGCTCAGAGAGGTAAAGCGGTACTCCCAGTTAATGCCCTGCTCGTAGAGGGCGTGACCGTTCTCATGCAGCATGGAATAGACATTGGAGAGAACGTTATTCTCGTAAGCGTGGCTAGCAACCATGACAAAGCCAATACCAGGGCCACCGGTGTAAGGGTGCTCAGTTTTGCCAAGCCAATAAGCGTCCTCGTCAAGACCCTGGAGCTTTACCAGGTCTTTTGCAAGATCCCACTGACGGTTAACGTCAAACTTACCCTCAAGAGGTTTGGTGCTTGGTTGGCGCTTAGAAGCCATGCAATCAGCAACTAGGGGAACTACCACTTCTTTAACATTATTGAAGAAGGTGTTGTAGAACTCTCTGTTGGTACCGTGCTCAAAATCGCTCAGCAACAGGTCATAGGGGTCTTTGGAAGCATCACGAGCCTGGCACATTTCTTTGCGGAGCTCAATCAAGCCGTCCAGCTTTGGTGCAAAGAGCGACCAGTCATCGCTGTTCTTTGCCTGCTCCCAGACCTCGTTAGCCTCTGTGGTAAGACGGACAAAGTTACTCTGAAGCTCAACTGGGACATCTACCAGCTGACTTCTGTCACGGCGCAGAATTTTAACTTGTGCGCGATGAGTCTCATCAAGTAGAGCGCGATTCTCGTGAAGTCTATCAAGCAGTGCGCCAACAGCAGGATCACAGAGGGTCTCCTGGACCTGCTCGCCAAGGATTGCCAGGGCTTCTCCACGCTCTTCAGCAGCCTTTTTAGGATCAATGCATGGTCCAAAAGAGCCAATCTCATTAGCTGCATAGTTAAGAGCAAAGAGTTTTTTCTCAAGCTCATCAAGTTTAGCGATATCATCGCGGGGATTTGAAAGCGCTGCGTTCAATTCAACAGTGTTATTTGCGCTGTCCATAAAAATCCTCTCTACAAAAATAGGTGTGACCAGTTGCTTTACCGGTCAACAGAAACCGTTTAGCGTATGCGCCATATTTTACCCTGTAATTTATTGATATTTGAGCGATACTAAAAAGACTACGTCCTAAAACAATAAGTACATCTTTTCGGCACAATTTTTACCCAAAGATGGCTTGTAAGGAGTAAGAGTTCTATGGATGACAGCAGAATCTCGTTTGATCAGTGGGGTGATCTGTACGCAGATCGCGTTCAAACCATGAGAAAAAGCGAAGTGCGAGATTTGTTTGCGGCACTGTCTCGTCCAGGTGTCATTGCGCTGTCTGGTGGCCTACCAGACATTTCTTCGCTGCCACTTGATCAGGTTGCAGAGTGCGCTCGACGCTGCGTTGCTGTTGAGGGTCTCAGGTCTCTTCAATATGGCAACTCTGATGGTCGTATTGAGTGCAGAAGGACTATTTGCAAGATCTTGGCTGCTCAAGGCGTTGAAGCCGATCCTGATGAGATGATTTTGACTTCTGGTTCTCAGCAGGCGCTTGATTTCTTGGGTCGCGTCTTCCTTAACCCAGGAGACGATATTATCTGTGAGGGCCCAAGTTACCTTGGTGCATTCCAGGCATTTTCTGCGTATGAGCCTACTGTTCACACCATTGATATGGACGAAGAAGGCATTAGAACAGACCTTCTTGAGGCAAAGCTTAAAGAGCTTGCAAGCCAAGACAGAAAGCCCAAGTTCATCTACGTTATTCCTAACTTCAACAACCCTGCGGGCATTACCATGTCTATGCCAAGGCGCCTGCGTCTTCTTGAGTTGGCTCACCAGTACAACATTCCTGTTGTTGAGGATGATCCGTATGGTCTTATCCGCTTTGAGGGAGAAGACCTGACGCGCCTCAAGACACTTGATCCAAACGTCATTTATCTGGGAACTACGTCAAAGATTTTTGCTCCTGGTTTGCGTCTTGCATGGATGGTTGCACCTCGTCACTTCCTTGAGCGCATCAACCTTGCTAAGTCTGGTTCTGACCTGTGCACCAGCCCCTTTAACATGATTCTTGCCGAGCATTACTTCAATGAAGTTGATTGGCAGGCGGCACTTGAGGTGTCTAAGTCTCGCTATAAAGAGAGAAAAGACGCCATGCTCGCAGCGCTTGCAGAGTTCTTCCCCAAAGACGTTACCTGGACAAAGCCAGAGGGTGGCTTGTTCCTGTGGGTAACCTTCCCGCCATACCTCAATACTGAGCAGTTGCTTCCTCGTGCAATTGAAGAGGGAGTTGCCTTTGTACCAGGTGTTTATTGCTATCCTGACCAGCGTATTAGTTCAAGTATGCGCCTGTGCTACTCATTTGAGACGCCAGAGCGCATCCACGAGGCAATCCGCAGGCTGTCTTTGTGCGTCCAAGATCGCATGGCGCTGTATCGCGCATTCCTAGAGGCGGGCGCTCTACCTGAGTCTTCTCATTCTGAATCTCAATCCTCTGCAAGGGAGTGTTAAGTATGGCTACAAAAGTTGCTGTCATTATGGGTGGAGCCTCATTTGAGAGGAACTTCTCGCTAAAAAGTGGAGCTCTTGTTTCTGAGGCTTTGGAGAAGCGCGGCTATGAGGTTTTGCCACTTGACGCTGACGCTCACCTGGTAGATACCCTTCGTGCCGAGAAACCCGATGTTGCGTTTGTGTGTCTTCACGGTGCGGGCGGAGAAGACGGTGCGGTACCTGCACTTTTGGAGTTCCTCAAGATTCCGTATGTGGGTTCAAGGCCTGCATCTTGTAGAGCAGCCTGGAACAAGGCTGACATGCCGTTTATTGTGCGCCAGGCCTGGTCAAAGGAGGAGTCCGAGGTCATCTGGCCTCCTCAGATTGTGTTGACTGCTAGCGCGTTTAAAGACCTGGGCGCAGCAGCCGCTCTTGATCTGGTTCCCGAGCGCCTTGGCGGCGGCGTTGGCTTCCCTCTAGCGGTTAAGCCTGTTCACGGAGGCTCTGCTATGGGCCTTTCCAAGGTTGATAGTGCTGACCAGCTTGGACCAGCACTTCTCGGCGCACTTGGTTTTGACGACTCCGTCATTATCCAGCAGTGGGTTGATGGCGTTGAGGTAAGCGTTACCGTGCTCTCTGACGCAGATGGCGAGAAAACCTTGCCACCAGTTGAGATTTCGGTGACCGAGGGTATTTACGATACGGATGCCCGCCTTGATCCAGAGCGTATTCAGCACTTCTGCCCAGTTCGTCCTGAGTCGCTGGCTGCTCTTGGCGCAGATCCAGCTGAGGCTCGTGAGGCGCTTGAGCGCGCAGCTCTTGAGGTGTTTACGGCGTACGGCTGCAGAGATCTTGCTCGTATCGACTTTATTTGGGATGGACATCACGTTTTGGTCATGGGTCTGAAGACGTTCCCAGGACTTACCGAGACCTCCCTTGTTCCAATGGCTATTGAGGCTGCAGGATACGCTGTTGAAGATGTCCTTGCGCAGCTTGTTGAAGGTGCGCTTAAGCGCGGTAACTAGGGGGTTTCATGGAATACGTATTGGGTATTGATGTTGGTGGAACCACCATCAAGCTGGGACTTTTTTCTGCAGAAGGAGAGTTGCTTTCTGAGCAGAAGGTCAAGACGCCCTCACTTGATAACGAGGATGGTTATCAGACAGTAACCGATGCCATCAAGCTGATTGTTCATGGCCAAAAAGCAAGCCGCAACGATGTTATTGCGTGTGGTTTGGATATTCCAGGTCCTGTTGCAGATGACGGAACCGTTGGTCTTCTCGCCAATGTAGACATTGA
>CAKAPZ010000031.1 GCA_916720015.1 uncultured Atopobium sp.
AGAAGGGCATCAAGTGGCCAGTCTCTGTTGCTCCTTATGAGGTTTCTGTTCTTTGCCTCTCTGACAAAGACCCAGAGATTTGGGATGCTGCAGGTGCAGTAGCTGACGCCTGTGTTGCAGCTGGTCTTGAGACTGTTGTTGATGACCGTGCAGAGCGTCCTGGCGTTAAGTTTGCAGATGCAGATCTTATTGGCTTCCCATGGCAGGTCATTGTGGGCAAGAAGGGTGTTGCAAACGGCATCGCAGAAGTCAAAGAGCGTGCTACCGGTGAGCGCTTTGAGGTTGCCCTTGATGAGGTTGCTTCTTGGTTGGCAGAGAAGATTCTTCCAGAGCGCGAGCTCTAAAATATACAACCAATTAGAAAATTGTCGAGAAAAACAGAGCTTTGGTTTGCTATAGTATTTCCCGCACCACGTTCGGGGAATTAGCTCAGCTGGGAGAGCGCATGACTGGCAGTCATGAGGTCAGGGGTTCGATCCCCCTATTCTCCACCACGCATTCTGGCGGCGGCATCAGTCGCCGCTTTTTTCTTACGGGCTCATGGCGCAACGGTTAGCGCAGGGGACTCATAATCCCTGGGTTGGGGGTTCAAATCCCTCTGGGCCCACCAAATACACATGTGGCGAGAAACCCTTTGGTTTTCTCGCCATTTCTTTTACCGAAACACTCTACCGTTCAATGATTCGATTACTTAATTTATATAAAAGACGGGTACAATAGCCAAAGTTATATTTGATAGATAGGGGATATATGACTCCTGAGACTCGTAAAATGAAGCTCTTTAGTCTGGCACTTTTGGTTGGCGGACTTTTAGGTCTTGTTAATGTTGCGGTTCTTGTAATTGGTGCTGGTCCATCACTTGATTCCGCGCTCCTTTTACTTGCAAGCATGATTTCTCTGCTTACTGGTGGTTATGCAGCTAGAGAGGCAAATGTTCCTAATAGAGCTGTTGCTGCCTATCCAATGATTTTTGGATCATGCGTTGTATTGGCTGCTATTGTTGTTGGACAGTTGGTACTTAAACCATCTGTTACCTTGCAGTTTATTGAGCTGTTTGCACTTTTAGCAATGGCCAGCGCTATTGCCCGAGGATCTCATAAAGTTAAAAAGTCTCTTGAGGCCAAGTAAATTTTTTGTTGACGTCGTTTTATTGCTCTAGCTCCTCTTTGGTACATTTTTTCTCTGTGAACTGACTTGTTGGGGGTTTGTATGGATCGCGGAACTAAGTTGATGATGGCGCTTTCCTCTATGCTTGGTGCGCTTGGCGTCGCCGGAATTGTCATCTTTGCCTTCTCAGTTGGCTATGGTCGTTTTTCTTCAAGCATGATTGTGCTTCTGCTGTGCAGCTTAATGGCAGTTTATTGCTGCTATATTCTTCAGAAATGTATCAGCTTGGCTAAAGACTTTGAGAAAACCCACGGCATTGTCCGTCTTGTTGCTGGTATTGAGCTCATTCTCTTTACCATTGAATGGGTTTTTGTATCGCAGCTTTCATCTCAGCCTATGGTAATTACGCCAATGATTCTTCAGCTTATCTTCCTGGGAATTATTCTTGTTCAGATGAATAAAGCTGTGTCTACGTATTCACCTTCAAAAAAGTCAAAAGCTAGAAATTAGCGTCATTGTTTGTTATTATTGCAAGTCGTTCGGGCGATTGGCTCAGGGGTAGAGCACTTCCTTCACACGGAAGGGGTCGCTGGTTCAAATCCAGCATCGCCCACCATAGAAATTTAAAGGCCTAGGTAACTGGGCCTTTTTGTTAGTAATTAGTTACGACAATGGCAAATATGAGGCGTCATGCATCACGTTTTAGGACTTCCCTCATATACTTGAATTATAGGAAAGGGGAGACCATGACAGATTCAACTAACACTACCGGTGCCATTAATCCAGTTGAGCAGTTTGATATGTATGTTGCTCACGTTGGCATCAATGCAAGTAATGTGGACGAGGCAGAAAAGATTGCAAACCTGTTCACCACTCTTATGGGACTTCCAACTATTGAGCAACCGCCTTCATTTTTTGCGGGTACCCTGGTAGAGGTTATGAAGCAAAACGGTCGAGGCACAAAAGGTCATATTGGCTTCCACGTCAATAACATTCCAGCTGCCGAGAAATACTTTGCAGGTCGTGGCTTTGAAATTGATGAGACTTCTAGAAGACTTAATCCAGATGGCAGTACATTTTTGGTCTACTTCAAAGACGAGATTGCCGGCTTTGCTATTCATCTAACCATGGATAAGTAGCCCCACTTCCATCAAACTCAACTGACAGTTTTGGCGAGATGATCTTTCAAGTGCAAGGGTCTTCTCGCTATTTGTATAGTTGAACTTTCCATTTTTGCAGTGTAAACCTTCTGAAAGATTTGAGAAGTATTTGGGGAATTAAGAAACAGCTACATAACAGCTGTATTTTTATATTATCCTCAAGACATATTCGTTGTAAGCACTCAATTCAGGAGTAAAAAATGAAGAGAACAAAGTCTCTATTTGTTGCTCTGCTGGTCATGGTGATTTGTGCTGTAAGTCTTGGTTTTGCGCAGCCCGCATACGCAGCAAACGAGAACGTGTTGACCGTAAATGTTACCGACGACTATTACGGCAATCCTGTTGATGGAGTAACTGTTTCGGTTACTGATGCAGCTACCGGTGCAGTTGTAGCTGAGCAGGTTACAAATGCTAGTGGTTCGGCAACTTTCTCTCTTCCAGACGGTGCTTACAAGGTGGAACAGACAAAGTTTAAAGCTGGCTATGTTGTTGACCACTCCACCAAAGCTGTAACTTTCTCTGGTGTAGCTCGTGGTACTGACGACCATCAGACCGTTGCTCTTGAAGATGTTCATATCATGGGAACATTGATTCCATACGCCGATGCATACATTAGAACTACTCCTGGATTCCTTACAGATGTTTATTTCAATGTAGAGGATGAGTTTGGCAACAGAATTGCTACAGGTGTTCAGGCCGGTACCCCTCTAACCGTTCCAGTTACAGGTAGCTATACTCTTATTCCAACACAGTATCCAAGCAGGCTGTCTTACGACTCTTCAGCTGTGATGTTTGCAGAGATTTTTAGATGCACTCAGGGCGGTTATGGCTTAGTTCCACTTCATGCAGTGACGTTTGCTTACAATCAAACTTCTAGACGCTTTGCAGATGAAGTAAAGGCTGCCGTAATTTTGCCTACAAGAAAAGGCAATATTGTGGTCAAGGTTGTAGACCAGGATGGTAATCCTGTTGCTGGTGCTACCCTTAAGGCAACTCCATCCATTGAAAACCCACCAGGATATCCATACCCTGCATGTCCTCCAGTTACGCCTGTAATTCCTGCACCAGATCCAGCAACTTTACCTGGTAGCGATACTCCTCGTGCTATGACGCATACTCCTGGTGCTCCTGGCGTTCCTTATACACAAACTGGTCATGTTGATAGGGATGCGGATAATAACTATCTGCTCACCACTGGTCCTGACGGTACTGTTGTTATTCCTGATTATCTTGTTGAGAGAGAATCTACTATTACTCAGCTGACAACCCCTGATGGATACACTATTGAAGACCCTAATCCTCAAACTGCTAAGATTACCGGTACAGATACCACAGCAGAGGTTGTATTTGTAAACAAGAAGAACGAGGTTCCAACTCCGGAGCCCGCGCCAGAGCCAAGTCCTGAGTCTCAGACTCCTTCTACACCTAAGAAGAAAGGCTCTAAGAAGCCTGCACTTCCAGATACAGGAGATGCAACACTTCTAGCCCAGTGCTTTGTCGGAGTTCTTGGCACAACTCTTGTTGCTTCCAGAAAGTTTATGACATCTAGAGATAACTAATTCACTTATCTATTTCTAGTTTGTTTGGCGAGAAGATCTTTTAGTAAAAGGTCTTCTCGCTATTTGTTTAGATGGGTGGGTAGGGAATGGCTATTTATAAGCAATTCTTATTGTTGATGATATGAAAATTTAATAAATTGCAATTTAGAATGTAGTTTATATTCATTTTAATAACATTTTCTTTTATCATTTGAATTAGAAATTAGTAATCCTAAATGGATTTGGAAGGTTTGAAGTGAAAAAGTTCAAGTATGTAGTAGCGTCTATTCTTGTTGCACTATGCTGCGTAATTGCAATCGGAGTTCCAAAGCTTGCGCTTGCATCAGATCAAAATCAGCTTACGGTAAATGTTACTGATGACTATTATGGTCAACCTGTTGATGGCGTAACAATTACCGTGACTAATACAGTTACTGGTACAAACGCTACAACTATGATTACTAACCAAAACGGTAGGGCACAGACTATCCTTGCTAACGGAAGTTATAAGGTTGAACAGACAAAATTCAAAGCCGGATATGTTATTGATCACACAGCTGTAAATGTAACTTTCTCCGGTACTGATGATGAACACCAGACCATTAACTTTGAAAATGTCCATATTATGGGCCAGCTCTATGTTGGTGCTGAGAAGAAGGTACCAAGTAGTATTTGGGGTTCAAATGCTATTACTGATATCCAATTTGATATTGAAGATGAATTTGGAAATAGAGTTGCTACAGGTGTTCAAGGAGGACAAAGCGTCACTGTACCAGTAACAGGAAGTTATACGCTTATTCCAAAAAATTATCCCACTCAATATGCATACAATACCGATGCAGTAATGTTTGACTCTGTCTTTGCATGTTCTTCATCCAGCAGCAATGGCAATGTTCCTCTACATGCAGTAACGTTCCCTTATGATTCAGATACGCGTCTCTTTGAGCAAACAACTCGCGCAACAATTAAATTGCCAACAAGAATTGGCAATATTGTCGTAAGGGTTGTTGATCAGTATGGAAATCCTATTGCTGGCGCAACTTTAAAGGCAACTCCTGCTTATGAAATAATTCCGGGTGTTCCGTCACCAGCATGTCCTCCTTCTCTAGGTGGATCTAATACACCTGATCCAGCCTATTTAACTGGTACTAGCGCTCCTCGTGCTATGACTCAGGATCCGTCAGCTCCCGGTGTCCCTTATACTCAGACAGGTGAGCTAGACAGGGATGACGATGATAATTATCTTCTTACAACTGGTCCTGATGGCACCGTAATTATTCCTGATTATCTTGTTGAGAGAGAGTCAACTATTACTCAGCTGACCACTCTGGATGGTTACACCATTGATGATCCAAACCCACAGGTTGGTGAGATTACCGGCTCTAACGAGACAACTACGGTTACGTTTGTAAATCGTAGGCCAGAGCCACCAACTCCAGAGCCACAGCCAGAACCTCAGCCTGAGCCAACTCCAGAGCCTACTCCTGAGCCTCAACCACAGACTCCGGAAAAGCCTAAGACTCCAAAGAAAAAGAAGGCTGTTCTTCCAGACACATCTGACATTTCTGGTGTCTCTTCTTTAATTGTTGGAATTGCAGGTACATTAAGTTCTTTCGCTGGTGTTTCAATGTATCTGAATAAGAAGCGTTTCTAAGACAATAGGATTTATTGAATTTGTTTCAAAATTGATTTGAACTTATCAAGTGAACGATCTGTGCATTTGGCAATTTGAAAATGTATGGGGAGTTCACTTGATTTTTATAATGTGGTCAGAAAATCCTGCGGTTTCTTCAGTATAAAATTTGAAATAATTGTGTTTAGTCTTGGATATTATCTTTAATTTAATGTCTAATTCCCTTACTATAGATAGAAGTATTTACAAGTACGATTCGGTTTGAAGGAATTGAATTGAAACGATATAAAAACATTGCCCTTGCTATTCTTGTTGCGTTGACGCTTGTTGTATCAGTTATCACTCCAAAAATTGCACTTGCAGATTCCAATGAGATTAGTGTTCTTGCTGTTGATAAATACACCCGTGAGCCAATTGAGGGCGTACATGTTGTAATTTATCAAGGTGGTTCTACTATCGTGGCCGAAGGTGAAACGGACGCTAATGGCTACTTTAACCCTTATCTTCCACTTCCTGACGGCGCTTATAGAGTTGAACAAACCACTTATAAAGCGGGCTATGTCCATCAAGTAGAATCTGTATCTTACGTTTTTGATGGCGCTTCGTCGGGTTTAGGTGATGTGGTCACTGCTGAACTGGAGAACCAGCCTCTCGGTAACATCATTGTTAAGGTTATTGACACAGACGGAAATCCTATTGCTGGTGCAACTCTTAAGGCAACTGCTGCAAATAGTGAACGTTACGCTGTTCCAAACCCTTTATTTACTCAGACTGGTATTCTCACCATGGAGGCTGACGGTAGCTACTCTCTTACAACTGGAGCAGATGGTACTGTTGTAATCCCTAACCTTATTGGTGACACTTCCACTACCATTACTCAGCTCACCACTATTGATGGCTATCAGATTGACACCACGGTTCGCGTTGGTCAGATTACTGGTACAAATACCACTGACACAGTAACTTTTGTTGATCCTACAGCTCCAGCTACGGTTCCAGAACCAGATCCCGCACCTGCACCAGAGCCGCAGCCTCAGCCAGAGACTCCAAAGGCTAAGAAGGTTAAGAAGTCCGTACTGCCAAATACAGGTGATAACGCTCTTACGCTTCCTCTAATCATTGGTGTTGCTGGCGTAACTGTTGTTGTTGCTGGCGCAGCTCTCTTCCTTCATAAGAAGCGTCAATAAATCTTCACAAGCCTAGCTTCATTTACATAATTCACCACGTAAATCAAGTGAATGACTTATACTTATCCAGTTCAGATATGTATGAGGAGTTCACTTGATTGCTCTTGCGGATAAGATTTCTAAGTCATTTGGCGGTAGGGTCCTTTATTCAAATGCAACACTTCAGCTCAATGCAGGAGAGCGTTGGGCTTTAGTTGGCCCTAATGGTGCTGGTAAGACAACGCTTCTAAAGATCATTATGGGCTTGGAGTCTGCCGATGAAGGAACCATTACCTTTGCAAAAGACGCAACCCTTGGATACCTTGAGCAAGAAACAGAGCTCATGGGAGATAGAACTGCTCTTAATGAAGTCATTGAGTCTGCCCATGAGATTAAACAGTGGGAGAGAAAGGTCAACGACCTTTCAATCAAAATTGCCGAAACTCCCGAAGGTGCAACGCTCAATAAGTATCTTGAAGACTACGCTCATGCTATGGAGCGCTTCGAGCGTCTTGGTGGCTATGAACTAGAGAGTAGAGCTCGCCAGATTCTTGCAGGTCTTGGATTTCCAGTAGAAGATTTTGACAAGCCCGCTAAAGAGTTCTCGGGTGGCTGGCAGATGCGTATTTCTTTGTCAAAACTGCTTCTGCGTCGTCCTGATGTTCTTCTTCTGGATGAGCCTACTAACCACTTGGACTTGGAATCTGTCCAGTGGCTTGAGAGGTTCTTATCGTCATATGACGGTACGGTTTTGCTGGTAAGTCACGACCGCTCGTTTATGGATGCTTGCGTGACTCACGTTGCAGCACTTGAGAATCGCATGCTCGTAACCTATACCGGCAACTATTCTGGCTACCTACATCAGCGAGAAGAAAATCTTGAGCAGCTTCGCGCTAAACGCGCAGCTCAGGAGCGCGATATTGCTCACATGGAGACCTTTATTGAGCGCTTTAGGTATAAGCCTACCAAGGCAAAACAGGTTCAAGAGCGCGTAGCAAAGGTCGAGAAGATCCGTGAAGAGTTGGTAGTTCTTCCAGAGCAGTCTCACCACATGCATTTTAGATTCCCAGAGCCTCCCCGTACTGGAGATACCGTTATTTCTCTTGAGGGTGTAGCCAAATCGTACGAGGATAACTTTGTCTACGACAACGTTGACCTCAAGTTGTATCGCGGAGATCACGTAGCACTTGTTGGTCCTAACGGCGCTGGTAAATCTACCCTTATGAAGCTTATTGCTGGCAAACTTAAGCCTGATGCAGGAGAAATCACTCTGGGTCAAAACGTCACCGAGGCCTACTACGCACAACATCAGCTTGAAGAGCTCAACCCCGCAAATACGGTACTTGCAGAGCTCGACACAGTGGCTGCAAGATGGACTACCTCTGAAGAACGCAGATTGCTGGGCGCCTTCCTGTTCCACGGTGATGACGTAGAGAAGCGCGTAAATGTACTTTCTGGTGGCGAGCGTGCTCGTCTCGCACTTGCTAAGATGCTGGTTTCTCCAGATCCACTGCTGCTTCTAGACGAGCCAACTAACCACTTAGACATTGATTCTGTTGACGTTCTAGAGAAGGCGCTTGTTGACTTCCCCGGAACTATCATCTTGATCAGTCACGATGAGCACCTGGTTAGAGCTGTAGCTAATAAGGTTGTGGACGTTCGCGACCACAAGGTTACAGTCTATGACGGTAACTACGATTACTTCCTCTTTAAGCTGGCAGAGCTTCAAGCAGCAGCTCAGGGGGAGACGTCGAGCAAGGCGGTGTCCTCATATGGAACATCGGGTGCAAGAGCGGTTAAGAGTTCTGGCCCAGAGGCAGGTCAAGCTGCAGGATCTTCTCGCAATGTGAAGACTAAGGAGCAGAGGAGAGCTGAGGCAGAGGAGCGCAATCGTAGAAGTCGTGCGCTTAGAGAGACCAAGAAACGTCTGGACGAGGTTGAGGCAGCGCTGACACCTGCGCATAAACGATACGATGAGCTCATGACGCTTATGGCTGACGAGGCGCTCTATAATGATCCTCAAAAGTTTGATGAGTGTATGGCTGAATACCAGGCACTTTCTAAGAAGATTCCTGCTCTTGAGGCTGAATGGTTGGAGCTTTCAGAAAAGATGGAAGCAGATATTGATGAGTAGGTAGTTTTGCCAATCTTGGGTAAAATTGTCTTGTACCTATTGTCTTGTAACTAACGTCATGTTCTTGAGAGTCTTTGTTTGTACGTGCCTGTCTGCACGGTTTTTGCAGATGTTGAGATAAGGATTGTTGTGCCAACTGCTTTAACATCAGTTCCATCGCTTTTGACAACGCTTGCTGAATTTGCACTGGTAATCTTTGCCATTGTGGTTCACGAGGTTGCGCATGGCTTTGTGGCATACAAGTGTGGAGACCCTACCGCTAAAATGTCTGGTCGTTTGACACTAAATCCACTGGCACACATTGACCTGTTTGGTACGGTTCTTTTGCCATTTATGTTGGTATTGATGGGTGGTCCTAGCTTTGGTTACGCAAAGCCTGTTCCCTATAACCCCAACTACCTCAAAGATCGTCGCCGTGACGAGATTCTTGTAGCACTCGCAGGTCCAACGTCTAACATTTTGCAGGCGTTTCTCGGCGCGCTGTTGTTGCGTTTGCTCAACGCATTAGCTGTTGCATTTGGTGCGGCGTATAATTCGCTGGTAATGTACTACGTTTCTTCGCTGGTAATCTTCTACATTCAGATCAACGTAAGCCTGGCAGTCTTTAACATGCTGCCAATTCCACCTTTGGACGGCTCTAAGCTGCTGTTGTATTTTCTTGGCGAGAAAAACCGTCAAAAGTTCTACGCCATTGAGCCTTACTGTATGATTGCTGTTGTGGGACTCATGTTCTTTGCGCCTGGCTTTTTCTCGTCAATTATTGGGGGCATTTCTAACGTCATTTTGAGCCTGCTTGCGAGAATCATCTAATGTCGTACAAAGTAAATACTGCAACATATTCGGGCCCATTTGACCTGCTGCTTCAGTTGGTAAGTAGGCAAAAAGTAGCCATTGGCTCCATTTCTATCTCTGAGGTTGCTGATCAGTACCTGGCAGAAGTTGACGCCATAGAGGAGCTTGATCTGGATGTTGCCAGTGACTTTGTCCTTGTTGCGTCAACCCTTCTGGACATGAAGGCTCATGCCCTGGTACCTCAAGACGTTTCGCTCAAAAGCTCATACGATGAAGATGAGTATGATGACGAGCTTGACGGGCTTT
>CAKAPZ010000032.1 GCA_916720015.1 uncultured Atopobium sp.
CTAACAACGTCAAGGCATCCCAGTTCAAGAAGCCTCTTCTTGAGTTCTCTGGTTCTTGCGCAGGCTGCGCTGAGACCAGCTACGGCCGCCTGGTCACTCAGCTCTTTGGCGATCGTATGTTCATCTCCAACGCAACTGGTTGCTCCTCAATTTGGGGTAACCCAGCTTCCTGCTCACCATTTACTACCGATGCAAACGGTCACGGTCCAGCATGGAACAACTCCCTCTTCGAGGACAACGCAGAGCACGGTATGGGTCTGATGCTTGGCCACCAGGCACAGCAGAAGCGCCTTCAGGAGCTTGCTCAGCAGCTTATCGACGAGGATGGCGCATCTCAGGACCTCAAGGATGCCGCTAAGGCATGGATTGATTCCGTCAACGACGCAGCTCTCTCCAAGGAAGCTTCTAAGACTTTTGTAGTTGAGCTTGAGAAGTCTGATCTTGCAGCAGCTAAGGAAATCCTTGCTAACAAGAGCTTCCTCACCAAGAAGTCCTTCTGGATCTTCGGTGGCGACGGTTGGGCATACGACATCGGCTTCGGTGGCCTTGACCACGTTCTTGCTTCTGGCGAGGATATCAACGTCTTTGTCTTCGATACTGAGGTTTACTCCAACACTGGTGGTCAGTCTTCTAAGGCTTCCCGTCTTGGCCAGGTTGCACAGTTTGCAGCAGCTGGTAAGGACATCAAGCAGAAGAACCTTGCTGAGATTGCAATGACCTATGGTTACGTCTATGTTGCTCAGGTTTCCATGGGCGCAAACCTCCAGCAGACTCTCAAGGCAATTGCTGAGGCAGAGGCTTATCCAGGACCATCCCTCATCATCGGTTACTCCCCATGCGAGATGCACTCCATCAAGGGCGGCATGGCTCACGCACAGGAGGAGATGAAGAAGGCAGTCGAGACCGGCTACTGGAACCTCTATCGCTTCAACCCAGCTGCACCTGCAGGTAAGAAGTTCACGCTTGACTCCAAGGCACCTAAGGGTGGCTACCAGGAGTTCCTGATGAACGAGGCTCGTTACAGCCGACTCACCCGCGAGTTCCCAGAGCACGCAGAGAGGCTCTTCAAGGAGAACGAGGAAGCCGCAATGGCTCGCTACGATCACCTTGTCCGTCTCTCCGAGCTTTACGCTGCAGAGAAGAAAGAGCAGCCTGAGGAGTAAGGTAACTTACTTTCACGTAGCTTCAGCCGAGCCAGGACACCCTGGCTCGGCTTTTTTATGCGACATTTTTGGCGAGAAGCCCTGTGTTCTTCAAGCCCTTCTCGCGAGGTGATAAACTAGAGAGACTTTGCTCACGATGGGAGTTACTGTGGCACAAAAAAAGAGCAGACTATTTCCTGTAGCTTTTCTCGCTGCTAAAGCAACACTTGCAGCACTTAAATTGACCAACCATGAAGGCGGAACGCTGCCAGGTTTTATTGCTGAAGGCATTGATCCTGCATTTTTGGGAGACATTGCTAAGCCAGAGCAGATTGTCTTTATCACCGGCACAAACGGCAAGACAACCACCAATAACCTGCTTAACGATCTTCTCGCCGATAATGGCTACCAGACCGTTACCAACCGCGTTGGCGGCAATATTTCCAGTGGCTTTGCAAGCTCGTTTGCAAAGAACGCCACGTGGAAGGGTACGTCAAAGACTAAGCTTGCAGTTATGGAGTTTGACGAGCTCTCTGGACCTCGCATTTTCCCGTATCTGCAGCCCGATATTTTGTCTGTTACCAATTTGTTCCGCGATACGTTCTCTCGTAGTGCAACACCAGACTACGTGTTTGACGTTATGGATAAGGGCATTCCTGCTTCAACTCATCTGATCTTGAACGCAGATGACATGATTAGTTGCAGGCTTGCCCCTCAGTGCACACATCGTACGTATTACTCCATCGCAAGGCTAGCAGAAGACACCGCAGAGCCAGTGGGCATTGTTTCAGATCTTACCGCCTGCCCCAAATGCGGCGGCAAGCTCAAGTGGGACTATGCACACCTTAGGCATCTTGGCCACGCAACTTGCGAGGAGTGCGGCTATACCAACCCAACTCCTGATTACGAGGTCATCTCAGTAGAGCCAGAGACTGGCAAGTTTGTGGTCAAGGAGCACTGCCACGAAGGTGCACCAACATACGAGTACAAGCTCAATAGCTACTCTATCGTCAACCTCTACAACTTGTTTGTGGCCATCGTAACCGCGCGTGAGATGGGTCTTGCGCCTGCAACTATCGCTGCATCTTTGCAGCGCGTTAACATTGCTTCCTCCAGGTATAACGAGATTGACTACAACGGTCGTCGTCTTATTAGCATGGCTTCTAAGGGCGAGAATGACACAGCAACCTCAGTCACTATCGATATCCTTCGCAAACAGCCAGGTGACAAAGCGATTATCATCATGATTGCTGACGCCTATATGGCAAAAGCAAAAGACCAGACAGAGTATATTGGCTGGTACTATCAGACTGACTTTGAGTTCCTGCAAGATCCAAGCGTCAAGCAGGTCATTATTTATGGAGACACATCGCTTGACCTGCAGCTTAGGCTGAGACTTGCCTGTATTGATCCAGCTAAAACCTTTGTGGCAAGCTCTCCTGAAGAGACCGCTGACCTGGTTGACCTTAACGCTTGCCAGCACGTTTTTTATGCACACGGCCTCTATAACGGTGGCATTGCTGACATCAGCAGAAACCGTATCATTGAGCGCTTGAAACAGATGGAGGCCTCCCATGAGTAATCCAGCAACTAAGATTGAGATTCTTTACCCAGAGTACGGAAACCAGGGTGGAGACAACGGAAACGCTCTCTACCTGGAGGCCTGCCTTCCAAAAGAGAACTTTGTGTACACCTCTCACGCCGCAACGCCTTACTTTGTGGAGCATACGCCGTCGGCAATCATCATGGGCGGCATGACAGAAGCCCAGCAAGAGCTTATTATTTCTCGCCTTATGCCTTACAAGGACAGACTTGCTGAGCTGGCCGACCAGGGCGTTCCTATGCTGTTTGCGGGTAACGCTTCAGAGCTTTTTGGCGAGAAAATCGTTAATCCTGACGGCTCTGAAATTGAGGCTCTGGGCCTCTTCAAGTTTACGACCACCCGCTATATGCCCCAGCGCTTCCACGATGTTCAGGTGGGAGAGTTTTATCCTGGCAATGGCAAAGAGCCTTTTGTTGTCGTTGGCTTTAAGATGCAGTTCACACTCACCGAGGGAGATAACTCTAACTGCTACTTCCTTAAAAATAAGGTAGGTTTTGGCATCAACAAAGAAAGCAAGCTGGAAGGTTTCCGTCGCAAGAACGCTATTGCCACCTGGCTTATTGGTCCACTGCTTCCTTTGAATCCTTATCTCACGCGTTGGATTTTAGATATGGCGGGCGAGGAAGACACTCCTCTTGCTTTTGAAGAAGAGGCAGTCGCAGCGTATCAAAAGCATGCTCGTGAGATGGTCTATCCAGGAATGCACCTGCATTACTAATTGTATGTCTGCGCTGCTCATTTGCTCATATATGCGTTTCATCGTATCATGGACTAAGTTTTTAGAGTTAACAAGGGGATTGTTTTGCCACAGGTTTCTTCAGCTTATGCAACAAAACAGCGCGCTCAGCGCCTTGCACGTATTGGTATTATTGCTGCCCTTTATGCAGCGCTTACGCTTGCAACTCTTCTTTTCTTGGGCGGTCTTGCTTGGGGTCCTGTGCAGTTCCGCATTTCAGAGGCAGTTGTTGTTCTTGCCCTGTTTACCGCTGATGCAATTCCAGGACTGACGCTTGGTTGCGTCGTTGCCAATCTTGCCAATATGGTTATCTCAGGCACCGGCGCTTTAGGTCTTCTAGACGTAGTCTTTGGTTCTCTGGCTACTGCTCTTGGTGCATGGTTTACCTGGAAGAACAGGAAGAACGTACCACTTGCGCTTCTGGGGCCAGTGCTTGCAAATGCCGTTATTGTGTCTGCATATCTTCCCATTTTGCTTCAGGGATTGGGATTCTACACAATTCCATTTACCACCATTGAACTTGATGGATCGTATCCTCTTATGTTCTTGTTTGGTTTTATCACCACAGGACTCGGAGAGGCTGTTGTTCTCTATGTACTAGGAGCTCCTTTGGCTCGTGCGCTTAAGCATTCGCCTTTGCCGCAGCAGCTTGCTTCTGAGGATTCTGCTGCAGAACCAGTCGAGAACTAGACAGCTATGCAAAGACTTGCTCAGTACATACATAGATCAACCAGGATAGTCCTGATTATTCTTGCCTGTGTATTGCTGGGCTTGCTTTCCTGGAGCGTCATGGCAGACAACTTGTTTGCCGCTCTTGTTGCAGGCGGAGGACTTGCCACGGTCATTGTTCTTGGTGGCACTACCCAGCCTGGTAATGAGCACGCCAGGTCTCAAGCAACAGAGCGAACACTTGAGGTTGCCTCTAAGACGCTCAAGACCTTACGCGGAGGCTTGTCGCAAGAAACAGCGCCAACTATCTGCACACTATTGCTTCCAGAAACTTCTGCAGCCGCTATTTCCATCACGGATACCGAGTACGTGCTGGGCTTTGAGGGAGACATTGCAACCTCGCATATGCCTGGCTCAAAAGTGGTTGGCCCTGCAACTGAGGTTCTGGAAAGTGGCCGCATGGAGACGTTTGTCTCGGTAGATAGTCGTCAGCAGGTACTACAAAGGCGCGGAGGCTTTGGCAATGGCGGCAGCTCCTTTGGCATCATTGTTCCGTTGATTGTTCAGGACCGCACGGTTGGCACTATCAAGCTCTACTATCGTCGCGGTATTGAAATTGATCGCACGCAGCTTGCAATTGCTGAGGGATTGGGCGAGCTTCTCTCCACACAGCTTTCCTCGTATGAGCTTGATCGCCAGGCAGAGCTAACCGCTCGAGCTGAGGTCAAAGCCTTGCAAGCACAGATTAATCCGCATTTCTTGTTCAACACGCTCAATACCATTGCATCTCTTACGCGTACAAACCCCAATAAGGCGCGAGATCTGCTTCGCGAGTTTTCTGTGTTTTATCGCCGTACGCTTGAGAGCTCTCAGGGTGCGCTCATTCCGCTTTCTCAGGAATTGACACAAACGCGCAGGTATTTGACAATTGAGAAGGCGCGTTTTGGAGAAGAACGTATTCAAGAGTCTGAGCATGTCGATGAGGGATGCGAAGATATTCAGGTACCGTCTTTTTTGATTCAGCCTATTGTCGAGAATGCCGTGAGGCACGCTATGAAAGATGAAGGCGCCCTCCATATTGACATCCACGTCACACGCGATGATGATGATATCCTTATATCTGTTGCTGATGATGGTCTTGGAATGGATGAAGAGACTGTTTCTCGCTTACTTAATGGTCAAGGTCCTACCCCGCAGGATTCTTCGGGGAGAAATAGGGGCACGGGTATTGCCATTAAGAACGTAGCTGAGCGAGTTGAGCGCTTCTACGCCGTTGGCTCTGGCATGGAAATCATGTCTAAACCAGGGCAGGGTACGTGCGTGACACTCAAGCTTGCAGGTGCGGCACTGCAGGCAACAGCATAGTAGTATCGGTTTTTGCTTAACGCTGCGTTAGGCCGTTGGGAGATGAATGACATGCGTGCCATGATTGTTGATGACGAGGCTCCAGCCCGTTCTGAGCTCAAGTTCTTGCTTGAGGAGACCGGACGTCTCGAGGAAATTATTGAGGCCACAAGTGCAAGGGATGCTGTCGAGAAACTCATGGAGTCTCGCGTTGAGGTAATGTTCCTGGACATCTCTATGCCTAAGACAAATGGAATGCAGCTTGCAGAGGCTCTTCACAAGTTGAAGAACCCTCCTCAGATTGTGTTTGTCACTGCATATAGCGAGTACGCACTAGATGCCTTTGGCGTTAATGCCGTTGATTACCTGATGAAGCCCGTTGAGACCGAGCGCCTTGAGCAGGCTCTTGATAAGGTTGAGGAGCGTCTGCGCCCTCAGTCTCCTATGGCAACTATTGAGCGTATTCCTGTCATTAAGAGCGGAAGCAAAGTTCTTGTTCCTATCGATCAGATCCGCTTTATTGAGGCAAAAGACGATTACTCCTGTATCTATACAGAAGATGATCGCTTCTTGTCTACTATTTCTCTGCAGAAACTTGAAGAGCGCCTTGCTCCACACGGATTCTTCCGCATTCATCGTAGCTTTATCGTGAATCTTGAGTATGTTGACGATGTTGAGGTTATCTCTGCTGGTATCCTACAGTTGACTATTCAGGGATTTGAGGAGCGTCACATTTCGGTTTCTCGCCGTCGTGTGGTCGCACTCAAGCGAGCACTGGGACTGTAGAAGCTCAAAGGGTTTCTCGCCAGAGGCTTAAAAGCGCACGTAGGAGTTAGGTATGGCACTTGTAAGGTTTGATGTAATTTCAGATACGCATGGGTATTTGTCATCTGAGTTGCTTGAAGCTCTGCAGGGCGCCAACTACATTGTGCATGCAGGGGATATTACCTCAAACGCTGATTATCAGACGCTCCAGAAGATTGCTCCGGTAAAGCTCTGCCTGGGTAATAATGACTTTTGCTATAACTATGGCCCCATGGTAAAGAAAAAGATTATTTTCTTTGCAGCTGGTCTCAAGTGGCAGGTATGTCATTATCGCGAGAGGCTTGACCTGGTTAAATGCAATATTGCTATCTGCGGTCACACGCATAAACCTTTTGTACAGCGTGATGAGTGGACTAATACGCTTGTAATGAATCCAGGAAGCCCCACCTACCCACGCGGTCGCGAGGGTGCAACTATGGGACGTATTATTGTTGATGAAGAAGCGGCTCAGATAGTCAGCGCAGAGATTATGAGTCTGTCTTCGCTTGAGGTGCTTTCTTCTTGTAAATAAGCGATGGAATCATCAGCTTGGTAAAAAGCACTAGCCATACAAGGGCAAGCGAGAAACCACCAATTACATCCGTGGCGTAGTGAACACCCAGATAAATTCTACTGACGCCAATCATAATAATGACGCCTGAAAATAGGGTGCACCAAATCCAACGCTGCAACTTATCTTTCTCGTAATGCCAGACAAGCCAAATGAGCAGGCCATAAAAAGCCATCGAGAACATCGAGTGGCCCGAAGGGAAACTGTAGCCAGTTTCAACTACTAGCCTAAAGCCATCTGGACGAGGACGTTGGACAATAGCCTTAAAGATAAGGTCAACAACAACAACGCCACCCAGATTAATAAAGGCAAGTCTACCGACACTTGGCCCTGGTGCAAAAGCAGCAACCACAATAAGCATGACAATAACGGTGACGGGGCTTGCAAGTCCAGAGAACCCTTCCATAACCTCTGTAAGAAGGGGAGTTCTGAGGTGAACAACAAAGAGCCTGTAGGCAAAGTGATCAATGCCAATGACGTCGCCTTCAGAAACGTCAATCAACAGAAAAATAAAAATTGCTGATGAGACAAGCAGAATGATGGTAGAAAGGCTAGAACGCAGACGCTGTAGAAAAAGGCGCTTACGAACTCCTTTTAAAAGTCCCGTCTGTTGGGCATCAAGGCTTTTATCGGCCATTAGTTCTCCTTGTAACAAAAAGGCGGCACGCCGATAGACGTACCGCCGCTTAGTTCAATGATAAGCCAGCGCAGCCGCGTGGCACACAAGAACTTACAGGTTAGCGTTGAGCTCAGAAACGAGGTCAGCCTTAGGAAGGTTGCCAACCATGGTGTGAACAGGCTCACCGTTCTTGAAAAGGATGAGGGTAGGGATGGAGACGATGCGGAAACGAGTTGCAAGATCTGCCTCGTCATCAACGTTTACCTTGTAAACGTCAAGCTTGTCTGCCATCTCATTGCCAACTTCCTCGACAACTGGACCAAGAGCACGGCAAGGACCGCACCAAGATGCCCAGAAATCAACAAGAACAGGCTTGTCTGCGTTTGCAAGAACAGAATCGAACTCTGCAGTAGTAAGCTGCTGTGCCATAACGAACCTCCAGTTACACACGGCCTTTAGGCCATTTAATTTCAAGCACTTAGCAAACTTATCCCCAAATTAGAAAAGTGTATACACATAACTTTATAGACTTGCTCAAATTGTGAATTACGTGCATAGTTGGCATATAAGAAAGAGGTGCGCATGCCAAGCGAAAGATCTATGCGAAAAGAAGCCTACATGGCAAAAACAACGCATGAGTTTGGAGATTTTGCTGCTCAGGGGGTGTGTATGACAGGCAATGCTTTTGCATCGGTTTTGTTAGTAAAAGGGCAAGAAGACTTTGAGGAACCAGAACTTTCTGCACTTAAAGCTTCTTTAGAGCATTTAGGCTATGCACCTGAGGCATGGGCCACCTTGCTTACCACAACAAAAACAGGCGAGCCCATAAATCCAGAGCTCGTTAGGCAGGCGATAAGTGCTTTTAGTCCTGACACGGTGCTCTTGGTAAATGATGCAGCAGTTGCGTCGGTGCGCGAAGCGTATGCAGACGAGCTTGACCAGCTTAAAACTGATGCCGAGAAGACCTTCTCGCCCCGTGTTCTTGTCCATGTATGTGGAATGCGCGTGGTTAATCTTGATAACTTTGCCGGTGCGCTTGATGATCCTCATCAGAAGCAGATGCGCTGGGCTGCAATTAAACAGGTTCCACCTTTGGGGGAACCCTATTAGTAATGATTTGTCGTATTTTTTACGAAAAACAACATTGTGACGTTTCATGAGCGCTGCTCAGATTATCCTTGAGGTAGTCAAAAAAAGGAGACTGGTATGGCATCACCTACAGCACCAAGCATTTTGCCTACTGACGCAACACAGACTAAAGCTTGGCAAGCACTTACAAAGCATTACACCAGCTTAAAAGATACTAAGGCTACGCTGAAGAAATGGTTTGCAGAAGACCCACAGCGCGCTAAGAATCTTACGTTTGAGCTAGACCAGTTCCATATCGATCTTTCTAAAAATCTTGCCACGCAAGAGACGCTTGATCTTCTGTGTGATCTTGCAAAAGAGGTCAAGCTTGAAGAGCGTAGAGACGCTATGTACGCAGGCATGCATATCAACACTACTGAAGACCGAGCAGTTCTTCATACAGCGCTTCGTCGTCCTGCCTCTGAAGCAGGCACGCTTATTGTTGACGGACAAGATGTTGTCGCCGATGTTCACCAGACTTTGAACAAGATGTATGCCTTCTGTGACCGAGTTCGCTCGGGAGAGTGGAAGGGTGTTTCTGGCAAGCCTATCAAGACTGTTGTAAGTATTGGTATTGGTGGTTCTGACCTTGGTCCTGTTATGGTTTACGAGGCTCTAAAGCCTTTTGCTGACGCCGGTATTACTGCTCGCTTTGTCTCCAACATTGACCCTGTTGACCTTGGCGAGAAAACCCAGGATCTTGATCCAGAAACAACCCTTTTCATTGTTGTTTCCAAGACCTTTACCACACTTGAAACACTTACCAATGCACGTTGTGCTCGTGCGTGGCTTTTAGAGAAGCTTGCTGAA
>CAKAPZ010000033.1 GCA_916720015.1 uncultured Atopobium sp.
TCAGAAGACGTTGTTGCTACTCTTAATCCTTCTGCACAGGCTCCATCCATAACTGTCTTTGTATAGAGAATGCAGATAGGCTCTACAAGCAATGCAATAATCATCAGAATAACGGGAAATAAAAGTGCTGCTTCTACTGACGCTTGACCAGCATTCTGTTTAAAACGAGAGAACATCTTTGGCTAAATCTAAAAGAGAGTCATGCATAGTATGTGAAGCAGCTTGAGTAGCCAATTGAACAACCGCTCCATTTTGCACAAAGTGATAAATCACACCAAGAGAGGTAATAACAATCAAACACGAGAATAGAACTAGAGCATATTCAAGCGTTGCTTGTCCTTGTGTGTTCTTAACACCTAGTTTGATTGCTCTAATAGATTCTTCGCATCTTGTGTGGATATGTGACATGTTGAGACCCTCCTTATCTCTCCTTGATCAGAAACAGTCACAAGTTCTGACCAATTTCCACCATTAACTAAACAACCCCATACATTGCCAGCTATGTCTAAATATCCGGAATAAACAAGCACGCAATCAGCTCTTTGCTGATAGCCCTCTAAAATACTCTGAGCTTCGTTTTGAATAGTTTCTTTACTATCTCTTTGCACGGAATTCTGTTTAAACAAATCTTCTGCTGCTGCATAAGAGATTGGCTGTTCATTGGTTTTTTTGTCGTCTCTATTTTCATGAGTCTGCACATAGTCTGAGCTCGTATTTGATGAATGGTCCTGTTTTCTTGGTAATACGAGAAGAGCTGCAAATAGCAAACATACAGTGACAATAATGAACACAGAATAAGCAGCAGTGCTCTTTCTGCTCATAGAGAATTAATTCCCGATGTAATTGCTTCCCAAAGCTCAGAAACTTTACCTTTAAAAGCAATGATTGCGACAATCGCAATAACTACAAGTACGCCAACTAAAATTGCATACTCTGTAGTTCCCTGTCCAGATTCATCCTTTTTTAAGCCTTGCAGATACCTAAAAAATTGATAGAAGAACATCATCGGCTTTCCTTTCTCTTAAGAAGAAAATGCAGGTCCAAGCAAGGGACCTAAAATTGCAAGTAACATTGCTGGAACAATCAGCGTTCCTAGAGGGATGAGCATTTTAATTGGAATCTTTTCGATTTCCGTTTCTAACAGCGATCGCTGCTCATCGCGAAGAACTGAAGCTTGTCTATCTAATATTTCTGCAAGAGGAGTTCCAAAAGTAAGTGCTTCATTCACAACAGTTGCAAAGCTTTTAAGCGATGGAACTCCTACTTTTGCCGCCATCTGATTGAGTGCTTCTTCGCGAGTAGTAGCGCCAAGCTTCCAAGTCATATGAGCATTTGAAAGCTCTTTTGATAATTCTCCAGATTCTCGCAAACAATACAGATCAAGCGCTGAATCAAAAGATAGACCTGATGACAAGCCAAGAATCAAAATGTCAATCATTTCTGGCATCTCTCGTAGACATGATTTTCTTGTAAACTCAGACTTTGCCCGGAGGCTCATTCTCTTGTGACTTTTTATGCCCCTCATAATTTGCTGGCAATAGCTAAGGACATCAAAATGATTCAAATTGACGGGCACAACTAGGGCGAAAATAGCTATGCATGTTGCAAATAATACGGAGCATATTAAATCCATCACTTCATTACTCCTTTCATAATGCTTCGAATAATCAAAAGAGCAATGCAATCCATGACCATTGCAATTGATGTGCATATAACGCCCGATGGCGTAAATAAACCCTTTTGAAAGTCCGGCGATAGAAGCGACAAGACAATCAATAAAACAACTGGGAGAAGACATACAATTCGAGCAGATAATCTAACTTGAGCAGTCTTTGTTGCTATGAGCCTTTGATTCTTCTCTTGTAATTCAACTAACTCGGCAGTTTTCTGTAAAAGACTCTTAAGCGGAGACCCTGTTCTATGTGAAATTACTAAGGCGCTAGCCAGCAAATTAACACCTGGAGCATCCAACCTTTCTGCCAAGTCCTCAATAGCTTCTTCGATAGGAAAACCGCACTTGATTTGCATGTCAGCAATATAAAAATTTTCTGATACGACACCTTCTGTGTGTTTACTGACATATTCAATAGATTGTGAAAGTGTGAGACCTGATCCAAGAGCAACGGCGATTGTTCTAAAAATCGAAGGCATCATATGGGCAATTTCTAAAGCAGTCTGATGCTTAGCGTGTTCATAGAGAAAATAAGGACCTAGAAATAACAAGAGAAGACCGCAAAACAGACCAATTGCAGACTCAAATAGAACACCAAGCAAGATGGATCCAGCTATGCCACTAATAAAAAACAGTACGAAAGCATCAGTGACTAAGGTAATCCCATATTTGTAAAGAAAACGATTACGTAGCTGCATTGATGTATAAGAAAAAGGTTCCCATTTGAGCAAGCGCTGGACAAAAGTGCTATTGCGTGCAAATTGAAAAAACTGAACTACATAACCTGTTACTCGTGCATTTATTTGAGAAACAGTTTTTTCCTCACCGTTGCATACAAGAAAATAAATAATTACTCCAAAAACACCTCCTGTGATTGAGGAAGTAAAGACATCCATGAAGTAACCTCCTTTTTATTGAGTATTCCTTCTTGTATTGCGCGATTGATAAAAGAAGGAATTCTTACAAAAAGCCAACTTCTTTTCTGTACGTCAAACGACACCACCTCTTGCACTTCAATTGATCCTGACGAAGACAAGGAGATTTCTGAAACGCTGGTCACATATCGTTTTCCATCAGGAAATCTTTGAGACATAACTATCAGATCAAGTGCAGTGGCAATCTGCTTTTCTATGATTTCTGCAGGTAAGTCCATTCCAAAACGAGCCATCAACACTAGGCGCAATATTGCCTCTTGAGCGGTTCCGGCATGCAATGTAGTTAGAGAACCATCGTGACCTGTATTCATAGCCTGCAGCATATCAATGCACTCCTCCCCTCTTACCTCTCCTACTACAATGCGATCTGGCCTCATTCGGAGTGCATTTCTCACCAATGATCTAATGGTTATTTCTCCTGTTCCTTCTATTGAGGCAGGTCGAGCCTCTAGCCTGACCACATTTGGATGTGAGTCAAACTTAAGCTCCGCTGAGTCTTCAATAGTGACAATTCTTTCTGACTTTGAAATTTCACATGAAAGTGCATTTAAAAGCGTAGTCTTACCAGACCCTGTTCCTCCAACAACCGCGATTCCCTGTCTGCACTTCACAGCCCAAGATAAAAATCTTGCAAGCCATTGAGGCAGCGATTTCATTTCCACTAACCGGTCCAAAGAAGTAATTTTTCCAGTGAATCTTCGGATAGTTACTGAAGTGCCGTTCACTGCAACAGGGCTTGCAACTGCATTGACACGGTCTCCATTCTCAAGTCGTGCGTCAACAATAGGACTTACCCTATCCAGCCTTCTTCCTAATGGAGATAAGATACGATCCATAACAATCAAAATCTGCTCTTCAGAGTCAAAGACTGTTTTTGATTCAAATAGCTCGCCGTTTTTCTCGTAAAACAAATTGTTGCAGCCATTAATCATGATTTCCGTAACATCTTTATCATTCAGTAGTGGCTGAATTGGACCAAGACCACATACTTCATTGATTACCTGTTCGATTGTTTCCTCATAGTCAACTGAGCTAAAGAGCTCGTCCTTCTCTTCATTAACAATTGCTTCACAGGTAACTCTTAGTTCGTCTCTTACGCGATCGATATCACTGCCTGTTATAAGAGAAGAAACCGTAGAAAGTCCTAATCGAGAAACAAGTTTTTCTTTTAACTTCTTTCTAGCCTTCTGAAATACTTCTTTTTGGAGTAGTGAGTCATTCTCATCTTGAGCCTCAATTTGCTTAGCAACGCGTTCAAAGACAAGCATTAACCCACCTCCTTCCTCCTATTGAATAAGCTAAATGTCTTTTTCTCAGGAGCTACTTGCAGGGCAATCTGAGCCTCTCGCAGCTGTGGAAGAATGCCCAGCTCGTTAAGGAAATGCGCAAGAACAAAAGAAACCGACTGCGCAAATGAAGTTTCCTCTTGTAACAACACAGAAAGCTTTCCTTGCTGAATAAGCTCCTGAAACCCTGGTCCGCCTTCAAAAATCCTAAACATCTTTGCAGCTTCAAGACCAACCTCTGCTTTTCCAACAGAGAAGTCCTGTTTAACTCTTGGATTTGCTTTGTTCTCAAGTCGGATAATGCGAGTTCTTGCCACTCCAAGGCGCACTGCAAGTCCACTTACTTTTGCTAAAGAGTTAATGCACGTAAGAGGGTTCTCTGAAACAATAACTAGCCTATCTGCGCATTGTGCTGCCTGAGCATAGCAATCTGTTGATGCCGTCGTAGTGTCTACAAGCACCAAATCAACCAAACCAGAAACAGCTTGAAGAAAATGGCTCACGCAAGGAAATAGAAGCTCTGCCATTTCAGGTTTTACACAAGGACCAAAAAGATACAAATTTTTATGGACACAAGTTGCCTTTTCTAGAAGGCTCTCTTTTTCTGAAGGTACATCAGCAATAAGATCAGAGAAGTCTTTTGGCTGCCTAATTCCAAGCTTCTCAAAAGCATTTCCATAAGACAGATCAAAATCAACTAATGCAACTTTTAAACCCCAAGAAGATGCAATCAGAGCCATTGAAGAAACAAGTGTGGTCTTTCCCACTCCTCCTCTTCCTGAAGTGAACGTCAGAATCGGAGCTTTTAAAGTCTTATCAAGAGGAATAAGAGATTGTAGATAGGTATTTAGCTCTTGGATACTGGCAACATAATCTGAAGCTTCTGGTAAAGGCTGAGAAAGCCTGTCAGCCCCATATGATTGATATCCTCTTCCAACCTTTACCAGATCCCCCAATTCCATAGGGTCAATAACTAAATCGACTCCTGCTTTAGCTGCTCTAGAACGAAGTGATCCAGAAGCGCCAGATCTTACCAACACCACGCAACGTGCATTTCCGTCTTTTACAATCGCAGCTGCAAGATTTATATCCGAAACATCGGAGCCGGTATTACCAATTAAGACTGAATAATCCTGAGGAGTTGAACGAGCAACAATTGATCTAAGAGATGCCGCAGAATCTGTAAACTCACACCTATTACTGATACCTAAGTACGTAAGAATGGCTCCAATCTCAACACGTGCGTCAAGACCTGCGTATGAGATCCACTTTTCTAACATCACGCTTCACCTCCTGGATTAGTAGACGAATCTGCTTGTGACGCACTATTGCTGTTTTGGTCGGTTGTTGGAGAAGCAGGGTTCTCAGGCTGCACATCTTCACTTGCAGATGATGGGCTTGATTGATTTGTCGTGTCAGATAAATCTTTTGGGTTTTCTTCTTCAACGTAAGAATTGTTGTGTAGTAAGTCCTGAGCATTAATCTTTGACCCTGGAAGAGTAAAGCGGAGTGTTCCTCGAGCATATGCAGAAAGCACAGCAGGAACCTGTTCAGGAGTTAATCCAAGCGTTACAGAAGAAGAGGTGTAAAGAGTACCCTCGGTGTCGTCTGACAATACCGCAATATCCGAGGCAATACAGGTAATAAGAGAATCGGTGACCTCATACGCTGCAAGCTTTGTACCAGCGCTAAGTCTCTCAGCTAATCCGTACTTCTCGCCATGAGAAATAGTGAGGCCAACAAGATTTTCTGGAATAGAAATCTGAGAGGCAACAGATCGCAGATGAAGAGAAACAACAGGCATGCCAACTCCAATAACAGATGAAACCGTTTGACCCATAACACTTTCTGGATTAGTAATTGCACCCTCGGGAATCAGATCAGAAATCCAGCTTTTTAACTGAGTATTAGATGATGAGAGAGTTTCTCCGGGCTCTATTTGTTTTGTAGCCACCAAAATTGAAGTAAGTTCTCCGCCGTACTTTTGTATTGCCTCTGCTCGTGACTTCTCAGCATCAGCACGGACACTTTGTACGTATGCAAAGAAACAAAAACTTGCCAGAAGCGCACTCAACACAGAAATCATAATTCTTGTTTTCTTAGTCACTGTTTTCTCCTCCCTCCATTTGCGATATACCGATTGTGCGCTCCGGTTGAGAGAAGGAGGACAAAAACAAAAGATTTACCTGCACAAATATGTCAGGCAGCTGACGCAAATCTGACACAAAGTAATGTATCCACAGGCTACAGCGAAGCAATGAAAAATAGGTAATTTAAATTTTTATCTTATTTGATATATAAAAATTTTTAGAACATCATAACGGCTACATTTTTAGAGGGATTGTAATGAATGATTTTCTAAGTGATTTACCTGACTCATGAACAAGGGTTGACCCTCCCCATTACTGGGCGGAACCAACCCTCGTTCGACTCAATATAGCATGTTTCCTGCTGGTTTGACAAAAAACACCCTAGTCAAGCCAGGGTGCTTAGAGGATTTACGCTGTAAAAGGTTAAAGCACAACATCGGGATCAAGCAATTGCTGGCTTTCTCGCATTTCTTTTGCCAGAGATAAATACGCCTTTAACTGAGGTTCTGTAATCTTGCCCTCATGCAGGGCGTCTTGAACGCTACATCCTGGCTCGTGAGTATGGGTGCAATCCCTAAACTTACACGTCTGAGCAGCTTCAGAGATGTGAGGGAATATCTTCTGCAATCCCCTCTCATGACCCACAATAGGCAAGCTTCTAAGGCCAGGTTCGTCCACAATAACACCAGCGTCAGGAAGCGCTACCATACGACGAGCAACCGTTGTATGACGGCCAGCCTTATCAGATTCGCGAACCTCTCCCGTTTCAAGCGCCTCATGTCCCAAAAGTGCGTTAAGAAGCGTAGATTTACCTGCACCTGATTCACCAAGCACGATGGCTATGGAACCGTAAGGAACAAGGCTACGAACAGCATCGATTCCCCACGCAGCTCCAAGATCTTGAGCGGTCTGCGCAAGGTCTGCAAGTGCATCGGTTTTCTCGCCTTCAAGCTTTGAAGCTGTTGCAACAATCTTTACTGTAGAGCCAAGAGCTGCGGTGATAGAAGAAATCTCTTGAGCCAAAAGCTCTGGTCCCGCTACATCTGACTTAGTAAGCACCACGGCACAAGCTGCACCACAATCTTTAGAAATGACCGCTGAACGCACAATACGATCAACCGAGATGGCCTCGCCATCCAGAGCCTGCACTACAAGCACAAGATTAACGTTTGCGGCCAAAGTCTGCTTTTGACCACGGGCTCCACCCTTCCAGCGAGCAATATCGGTCTCTCGCGGCAGAATGGCCTCGATGATGCCCATATCGTGTGAGTCCGGAATGCGTGCGCATACCCAGTCACCAACGGCCACCGTGGAGTTCTGGCCCTTGGTCACGCGCGCAGCAAATTCAGCGCGAAACACTCCCTGCTCTGACACAACCGCAGGAAATCCCCTATCCAAGCGGACCACGCAGGCCATGGTCATCGTCTGGCGAGAAACCCCTTGGGCTTCAAGCTTGGACACGATGCCTTCATAGGCCTTCATCTGGGCCGACGATGGAGTCAACTGTTCAAACGCTGGAACGTCCAGCAATGAAGAAAGGGCCGGCAGAGACCCTTGAGTCCTGCCGGCTCCTAGTTTTCTGGAACTTTTTGTACGCTTAGCGGACAAGAATACCCCTCTACCTTATGCCTTGTTCTTTTGTACAGAACGCATAACAGCCTTATAGAGCTCCATCAAAGGAATGATTGATGCAGCTAGAAGCATTGCCGCTGCGTACTCTTCAAAGCCAATCTCGGCAAAACCAAATGCCTGAGAAAGTGGTGTCTCAATAACCACAAAGGTAAGAATCAAAGACATTACAAAAGAGCCCCACAGCCAAATATTTTGGCTGGTCAGCTTAAAGATAGAACCACGCAGAGAACGCATGTTAAAGGAGTGGAACATCTCAACCATAGAAAGCGTCAAGAATGCCATGGTCATGCCTTCAACGCCAGCTTCAGGATTTGCAATAACCTGCGAAATATCAAAGGTTCCATACTCAAAGTAATGGCCAATGAAATAGCTGACAAGGGTGAGAAGAGCAATGATAGAGCCCTGAACAAGACAGTCAAAACCAACGCCACCTGCAAAGATGCCGTCCTTAGGGTTGCGAGGCTTACGCTTCATAATACCTGGCTCAGCCTTCTCGGTTGCCATAGCAAGAGCTGGCAGAGAGTCGGTGATTAGGTTAATCCACAGAAGGTGGGTAGGCTGAAGGATAGTAAAGCCAACCAGAGACGCAATAAAGACGGAAATTACCTCAGCAAGGTTGGAGCTCAAGAGGAACTGGATGCACTTACGAATGTTGTCGTAGATGCGTCTTCCCTCTTCGCAGGCGCTAATAATAGTGGCAAAGTTATCGTCAGCCAAAACCATATCTGCAACGCCCTTGGTAACGTCGGTACCAGTAATGCCCATACCGATACCAATATCAGCGCGTTTAATGGAAGGCGCATCGTTAACGCCGTCACCCGTCATGGCTGTGACCATGCCCTTCTTGCGCCAGGTATCAACAATGCGAACCTTGTGCTCAGGCTGAACGCGTGCATAAACGCCAATTGTCTCAATGCGCTGCTCAAACTCTTCGTCAGAAATCTTATCGAGCTGTGCACCGGTAATTGCCTGAGAGCGATCGGTAATAATGCCCAGCTCAATTGCAATAGCAACGGCTGTATCAATATGGTCACCTGTAATCATAACAGTACGCATACCAGCGCTATGCGCCTCTGCAACAGCACCCTTAACCTCAGGACGAACTGGATCAATCATGCCGGAAAGTCCAACAAAGACCATGTCGTGCTCAAGGTTAGCTGGATCATAGCTCTCTGGAGCTTCTGTTCCCCAATCGCGACGAGCAGATGCCATAACACGAAGAGCCTGGTCAGCCATAGACTTGTTCTGAGCCAAAATCTCAGAGCGAGCCTCATCGGTGAGGTCAATAATGCCATCGCTTGTCATAATCTTGGTGCAGCGAGCAAGTACCTCATCAGGCGCACCCTTAGTGTGCTGTACAACCTTGCCGGAGCGAGTACGCACTACAACAGACATCATCTTACGAGAAGAATCAAAGGGCGCCTCACCAATACGAGGGCGAGAAGAAGCTAAATCACTTGTGGTGTAACCAAGTTTTGCGGCATCTGCAACAAGAGCGGCCTCGGTTGGCTCGCCCTTTGCCACCTGCTCAATATCATCCCAAGTAGCATCAGAGCACAGCGCCATGGTACGCACGTGTGCATCAAGGTTTTCTGTCTCATGACGAACAACAGTCATCTTGTTCTGAGTCAAAGTGCCGGTCTTATCAGAGCAGATAACCTGAGTACAACCAAGAGTTTCAACTGCGGTAAGACGGCGGACAATTGCGTGACGCTCGCTCATTCTGGTAACGCCCATAGAAAGAACGATGGTAACAACAGCAACAAGACCCTCTGGAATTGCAGCTACTGCAAGAGA
>CAKAPZ010000034.1 GCA_916720015.1 uncultured Atopobium sp.
TCTGCGCCAAACAGATAGTGGGTTATTAAAGCAGGCATAGGACTCCTTGTAGTTTTTCAATATAAGAGTAGCCCAAAATAGCTTTTAGGCGTTAAAATTTCTCCTTCGTGTTACAAGATTTAATGATACTTGGGAACTGACACATGGGTCTACTTGAAATTTTAATGCTGGGTGTCGCGCTTGCAACAGATGCGTTCTCTGTCACTATTTCCAACACCTTTGCCTTTGATGACCATAGGTTTTCTCGCCTTATGCGTATGCCTCTTTTCTTTGGTCTCTTTCAGTTTGGCATGCCTCTTGCCGGTTATTTTGTGGGTGGTATTGCAGCAGAGTTGATCGAGAAGTACGCAGGTATTGTCTCTTTAGTCATTCTTGGTTTCATTGGTTCAAACATGCTGTACAGCGGCTATAAGGCGCTCAAAGAAGATGCTTCTGAAGAAGATGAGGAAGAAGCTCAGCAAGGCGCTACAACACTCTCTTATGGCAAGTTGGTATTTCAAGCTGTTGCTACGGCAATTGATGCATTTGCTGTTGGTGTAAGTTTTAGGGCACATAGCGTAGACATTTTGGTTGCCTCGGCACTCTTTGGCATTATTACCGCCATCCTCTGCACTATTGCATTGTTCATTGGTAAAAAACTCGGCTCGCTTTTGGGTGATCGCGCCGAGATGGTCGGTGGCGTAGTGCTTATCCTGATTGGACTAAAAGCCTTTTTTGGATAAAATTTGTTTGACCAGATGGACTGAGTAGCAGGTAAGGAGGTAGCGTGAAGTTTATCCCAGATTGTCTGCGCCAGAAGCTGCATAAAACTTTTGGACCAAAAGACCCTGACGAGAAGATCACTCCACCAACTGCCACTTCTGTTACACGAACCTCATTTATTATCCTGGCTGTCTCAGCGGTTGCTGCGCCCGTAATAGCAACCGTAGCAAACGTTTTAAGTCCAGGAATTTCTTATGTTCAGCAGGAGCTTCTTCCTCCACAGCTCAATTCGAAAGTTCCAGGCTATGCTCGAGCACTCATTCAACTTGCACAACGAGAAGGCTCTCTCAATCTGCTTTGCACCTCAAAAGAAGCGGTAAAGCCCCTGGTAGAAACATATTCAAGAATGTTTTCTCTGCCTGTTACGGTGGGTGAGGCAACAGAGGAAGAAATTCAGGAGTTTATTAAGCAAACATACGCTTCTGATAAGAGCGCGGAGTCTGAAACTTCTGACACGAAATCAGACACTGATTGGGGTTTTGAGAAACCCGATGTTATTTTTCTGGCAAGTGAAGCTCTCATGCAAAACTTTGAGACTTCCGCATACTGTCAGCCATATGAAGTTTCTTCAACAGACCAGTACGTGCGTCCAGAGTTTTTTGACGCCATTGGACACTGGTATGCCTACGCTGCAGATCCATTGGTTTTACTTGTAAATCAAGAGCGCCTTAATGAGAAAAAGATTCAACGTCCACGCGAATGGACCGATCTTCTTACAGATGGCCTGCGTGGAAGATATGTTATTCCTGACCCCGCACTTACGTATGCGGGCAAGAAGTTTGAATCGCTCTTTTTAGGTCAGTATGGACTGGATAAAGGCGCTCAAATTATCCAAAGTCTGTTTGAAAATGTTGACGCATTTTCTGAGAGCACCTATCAAGCTATTAGAGACACAGGATTTGGCAGGTATAGGGCTTGTGTTTGTCCGCTGAGCGATGCGTATAGGGCAATTACTAAAGACGATTTTGATAATCTTTCAGTCATTCTGCCAGGCGTTTCTTATTTCTCTACGATAAGGTCATTTGTATGTCAGGGGTCAAAACATACGTATTCAGCGTATTTATGGCAGGAATTTATTACTAAACGAGACGCTGCTGAGCATATGGGAGAAATGGACTCGTTCTTCTCGCCAGTTATTGAGGGAACGCCAACTCCTTGGTATGCAAGCCGTCTAAATTTGACAGCAGTGAGCGAATCAATGCAGATAGCTCCTGCTCCCACCGATGCTGAAGGCAATCTCATCAAGCTTGAAGACATCCATGCTGCATACAGCAAGTTGGTCGACGCATAGCCTTTGCCACATCTTATGAGTTTGAATACAAAAAAACGGCCCAGGTAAACTGAGCCGTTTTGCTGTAAAGATGGAGTGGCGAGAAGACCGGGTTTCTCGCCAAGAAGCCCTGATGAAGAATTAGACGTAGAAGAGCATCTTGTTGTAGCTAGGAACTGGCCACCAGTCGTGTCCGCAGATGAGCTCCATGGAGTCAACGGCGCTACGGAGGCGGGCCATAGCAGGAAGAACTTCATTGCAGTAGTATTCGCACTGCTCCTGAGGCTGATCCTTCATCTGGTGAGCTGTGGTATTGATCTCATCAAGGCTGTTGGTAGCTGCGTAAATCTCGTCAATACCTGCGGTGAGCTTCTCAACAATCTCTGTTTCTGCAGCGCTCTTAATACCAATAGCCTGCTTAGCAGCAACTGAAGAGGCAACATCACTTGAGTAGGTAAAGAGGGCAGGCAGATACATGTGGCGCGTCATATACAGCATGGTACGAGCCTCAATGTTGAGAACCTTAGCGTACTGCTCTGCCTTTGCAACGTAGCGAGCTTGTGCTTCTGCCTGGGAAAGAACACCGTAGCGCTCAAAGAGCTCAATGTTCTCTGGAGCAACCATTGCAGGAAGTGCCTCAGGGGTGGTGCGAAGGTTTGGAAGGCCGCGCTCCTCAGCAAGTTTCTCCCAATCGCCTGAGTAGCCATTGCCTTCAAAGAGGATGCGCTCGTGAGCCTTGAAGGTATCAATAACCCAGCTCAAAGCTTCCTTAGTGAAGTTCTCCTCAGAAGCATTTGAGAGATCGTTTGCAAAGCGGTCACACTGCTCGGCAACAATGGTGTTCAAAATGACGTTAGGATCAGAGAGGTTCTGCTGGCTGCCGCACATACGGAACTCAAACTTGTTACCAGTAAACGCAAAGGGGCTGGTACGGTTTCTGTCTGTGTTGTCTCTAAGGACTGCAGGTAGTGTTGGTACACCAAGGTCCATGCGAGTGCGCTTTGCACCGTGGACATCGGAACCTGTGATGAGGTCATCAACGATTACGGAAAGTGCGGCACCCAAGAAGACGGAAACAATTGCAGGTGGTGCTTCATTTGCGCCAAGGCGGTGATCGTTTCCAGCAGATGCAACCGACATGCGCAGAAGGTCTGCATGAGAGTCAACAGCGGCAACAAGGCACGCAAGGAAGACCAGGAAGCGAAGGTTCTCGCCAGGTTTATCGCCAGGTTCGAGCAGGTTCTCGTTGTCTGCAGAGAGTGACCAGTTGTCGTGCTTACCAGAGCCATTGACGTACTCAAAGGGCTTCTCGTGCTCAAGGCAGGCAAGACCGTGATGCGGTGCAAGAAGCTTGAGCTTCTCCATGGTTAGAAGGTTGTTGTCAATAGCAAGTGCGCCCTGCTCAAAGACAGGTGCAAGCTCATGCTGGCAAGGAGCAACCTCGTTATGCTTGGTCTTTGCAGGGATACCCAGCTTCCAGAGCTCGTCATCAAGCTCTTTCATGAAGTTGTTGACGGTTGGACGAATGGCACCAAAGTAGTGCTCGTCAAGCTCCTGACCTTTGCTTGGTTCGCAACCAAAGAGGGTACGACCACAAAGAATAAGGTCAGGGCGCTGCTCAAAGTCTTCCTCTTTGATAAGGAAGTACTCCTGCTCAGGTCCAATGTTTGTGACAACGCGTGAGGGCTCTTGTCCAAAGAGTGCAAGAACGCGCTTGGCCTGCTTCTCTAGGGCAACCTGGGAGCGAAGCAGAGGAGTGCGCTTATCCAGAGCTTCTCCGGTGTATGAAATAAATGCAGTTGGAATGCAGAGGACTTCATCTTTGATGAAAGTTGGGCTTGCAGGATCCCAAACCGTGTAACCGCGAGCCTCAAAAGTGGCGCGTAGGCCTCCAGAAGGGAAGCTTGATGCGTCAGGCTCGCCCTGTACCAGCTCTTTTCCCGAGAAGGACATCAAAATAGTGCCGTTTCCCTGAGGAGTCATAAAGCTGTCGTGCTTCTCGGAAGTAATACCTGTGAGAGGCTGGAACCAGTGCGTGAAGTGAGTAGCACCTTTTTCAAGTGCCCATTCTTTCATGGCATGCGCAACCTCGTTTGCAATGTCGAGGTCAAGCGGTTTGCCGTCTTGGATGACACTACGAAGTTTCTTGTACGTTGGCCTTGGCAGACGTTCTTGCATATCTGCGTCGGTAAAGAGAAGTGAGCCAAATTCCTGAGAAACTTTGTCGTGAGCCACAGCCCCTCCTTGTGGGTAAATGCTGGCAGTTTGTCTGTTTTCTCGCGTGCTGGGCACGTTATGTTGGTTGTTATTTTCGCACGTTTGGAAGAGTCAAAGTGGCGAGGATGCAAACAGAAACATAACGATTACAAAAAATTTTAGCCGCCACCCAAATGAGATGTGGGCTTTGTTTCCATGGGCTCTGGCGCGCATAAGCAGAGGAAGTCTTAGTACAATAGAAGCACACAAAACTAAGAGGAGCAGGTATGTCTGATACTACTATGCCAGTTGATACTACAGATCAAAACGAGGCTGCATCAACTAAAGAAGGTGCAGCTAAACCACAAAGAACCATTGCTGTTATTGACGGAAACTCGCTCATGCACCGAGCATTCCATGCAATCCGTCAACCTATGGCAGCACCAGATGGTACGCCAACTGGCGCGCTGTTTGGCTTCTTCAATATGTTTATCAAGCTTGTTGAGTCCTTCTCGCCAGACGGTGTCATTTGTGCCTTTGATAAGGGCAAGCCACAGGTTCGCATTGATATGTTGCCTCAGTACAAGGCTCAGCGTCCTCCTATGGACCCCGCTTTGCACGCACAGTTTCCCATAGTCAAGGAGCTGCTCAAGACGCTGGATGTTCCTGTCTGCCAGCTTGAAGGCTGGGAGGGCGACGATATCTTGGGTACCCTTGCCCGCCGCGGTGAGGCAGAGGGCTATCAGATGCTGCTCTTCACGGGTGACCGCGATATGTATCAGCTCTCCACAGAAAACGTCAAGATTGTTTCTACGCGCAAGGGCGTCTCTGACGTCTCAATTATGACGCCAGAGACTGTGGCAGATCTCTATGCAGGTATTACGCCAGAGCTTGTCCCAGATTTCTATGGCCTTAAGGGAGATTCTTCTGATAACATCCCGGGCGTTCCCGGAATTGGCCCCAAGAAAGCTGCTGCTTTAATTGTGGAGTATGGCTCGCTTGACCAGGTCATTGCTCACGCTGACGAGGTCAAGGGCAAGGTGGGAGAAAACCTTCGCGCCCACATTGATGACGCGCTGCTCTCCCGCAAGGTGGCAACTATTCGCACCGATGCGCCGCTTGATATCAACCTGGACGACGCTAAGTTCCCAACATTTGATCCAAATGACGTGGTCAAGGCCTTCTCGGCTTTGGGCTTTACCGGCATGACCTCAAGGCTTGCTCGCATGGCTGGTGGGTCTGCTGCTGGTGCAGTCACACAAACTGCCTCCGCTACGCCTGCACTTCCTATTCCATCAGAGTATCTGCAGGCAGGAGACGCATCTGCCGCGCTTACTGCTGCAATTGAGAACCAGGAGTGGATTGGCGTTGCTGAGGATTCTGCGGCCGATGCTGGAGCGCTCTTTAGCCTTTCTCGCACACTTTGGGTGTCTACAGAAAAGGCACTTCTTAAATTTGAGGGAGAAAATGCAACCGCAGCGCTCTTGCGCATTTTGCGAGAAGCCCGTGTTGCTGCAGACGATGTCAAGGCGCTGCTACACGAGGTAAGCCCTGTTGATTCGTCTGAGCCACAGAAACTGGATATTGAGACCATTGATTCTGATCGCCTCTTTGACACGGGTGTTGCCGCGTATCTGCTTGAGTCTGATCGTTCAAGCTTTGATATCAACGGCTTGGTTGAGCTGTACTTTGGTTCTGAACTTCCTGAGCCAACGGACGAGATTCCAGCTGCAGCACTAAGAGCTGTAGCTGCTAGGGCTCTTGTGCCTGTGCTCACTAAAAAGCTTGAAGACGATGGTTCTTTGGAGCTCTTTACTTCTCTAGAGATGCAGCTTTTGCCTGTACTTGCTGCGATGGAGCGTCGTGGTCTCTACGTTGATCCTCAAGAGCTTGCTAAGCAGTCTTTGGAGCTGGGTGAAGATATTGCACAGCGTGTGGCAAGTATTCACCAGACAGCAGGCGAGGATTTTAACTTGGATTCTCCAAGCCAGCTTTCACACATCCTGTTTGACGTGCTCAAGCTTCCAACTTATGGCCTCAAAAAGACGCGCACTGGTTTCTACTCCACCAACGCAAAGGTGCTTGGAGACCTGGCGCAGGAGTACCAGATTGTTGCTGATGTTCTTGAGTATCGTGAGCGTGCCAAGATCAAATCAACTTATCTCGATGCGCTTCCTTCGCTTATTCGTGGCGATAAGCGCATCCACACCACATTCAATCAGACCGTTGCTGCAACAGGAAGGCTTTCCAGCTCTGATCCAAACCTGCAGAACATTCCTACCCGCTCTGAGCTGGGACATCGTGTCCGTACTGCCTTTACCGTTCCCGAGGGCAGCGTTTTTCTCGCCTGCGACTACTCCCAGATTGAGCTGCGCTTGCTGGCACATCTTTCAGCTGACGAGCACCTGGTAGCAGCATTTAACTCTGGTGCCGATTTCCACGCCGCAACTGCCGCACGCGTCTTTGGCGTGCCTGTTGAAGAGGTCACGCCAGCACTTCGTAGCCGTGCTAAGGCAGTTAACTTTGGCATTGTCTATGGTCAGCAGGCCTTTGGTCTGGCAACGTCTTTGAAGATTTCCCGCAAGGAAGCGCAAGAGATGATTGACCGCTATTTTGACGCATATCCTGGAGTCCGTGCATACCTTGACGATTCCGTCCGTACTGCTCACGAGACTGGTTATGCGATTACCATGTACGGTCGTAAGCGCCACATTAGAGAGTTCAATCAGTCAAATCGCCAGCTCATTGCCTTTGGCGAGCGTACTGCTATGAATCACCCTATGCAGGGAAGTGCTGCAGACATTATCAAAATTGCAATGATTAATGTCGAGAAACGCCTGCGTGATGAGGGTCTTGCGTCAAAGCTGATTCTTCAGATTCACGACGAACTTGACTTGGAAGTTCCAGAGTCAGAGATTGAGACAGTCTCTGCGTTGGTAAAAGAGACCATGGAAGACGTTGTTACCCTGCGTGTCCCTCTGATTGCTGATGTCAGCTATGGCTCCAATTGGGCTGAGGCAAAGTAAACACTTAAGAGGCGCGTTCTAGAGGAGATTTGGTATGGAGGCTGCAACCTCATATATGCACGTCACAGTCTATACAGACGGTGCGTCTCGAGGAAACCCTGGTCCTGGTGGCTATGGGGCAGTGCTTCTGTACACCGATCCCTCTGGACAGCAGCATACAAAAGAGTTCAGTCAGGGTTATAAAACCACTACAAATAACCGCATGGAGCTCCTTGGCGTCATTGTTGCACTTGAGGCTCTTAAGCGCCCCTGCCAGGTAGAGCTCTATTCCGATTCAAAGTATGTGGTTGATGCGTTTAATCAAAAATGGGTTTCGGGATGGATTAGAAAAGGCTGGAAGACCTCATCAAAAGAGCCCGTCAAAAACGTTGATCTTTGGAAGCGTTTGCTTTCCGCCATGGAAGACCATGAGGTAAGTTTCAAGTGGGTCAAGGGCCACGCAGGTCATCCACTTAACGAGCGTTGCGATCAGCTGGCAACTGAAGCAGCTGACGGCTCCAATCTACTTGACGACACAGGCTTCTTCGCGGATCAGCCATTGCTGTAACGCACATGCTTGGACGAGAAGATCTTCTCGCCCTACGTGCTCTCTACAAGAAAACAGCCGCCTGAGTGGGCGGCTGTTCTTAGTTGCATGAGGCGATTAACTGTTAGTAACCGAATACGGCATAGCCAACAAGACCTGGTCCGGTATGGACAAGAAGGTCCGAGCCAGCCTCGACATACCTAAAGTCAGTGACATTAGGGATTGCCTCTTTAATCATGGCTTCCATTTCGGAGTAAATAATATTAGGCGCAGAACAACAAATTCCCACATGGACGCGGTCAAATTTCTGAGCAAAGGCTGCTCCTAGAGCAATCTGTCCTGCAAGAGACTTCTGCCAACCGCGTGTCTTCTTGGCAATGGTGTATTTGCCGTTCTCATCGCAGGTAAGAACAGGTTTGATGTTCAACATGGAACCAATGCGATAAATTGCCTCAGAAATGCGGCCACCCTTACGTAGATACTCAAGGCTTGGAACGGAGAAGTATACGCGCGTGTTAAGGGAAGCCTGATCAAGCTTGGCACCAATCTCGTCAAGAGAAAGGCCCTGATCAATAAGACGTTGAGCCTCAATAACAATAAGGCCAGAAGCAATACCAATGTTTTTGGTATCAACAACATAAATAGGGAAGTCTGTAATGGACTCTGCAATCATGCGAGCAGTATCGCAGGTAGCGGAAAGTCCGGAGGAAATTGCAATATAGACAGCACCCTCGTACCCTGCTGCTTTTGCATCATCAAAGGCAGCCTTAATGCCCTCAGGAGAAGGAAGCGAAGTCTTTGGAACCTCTTCTTCAAAGCGAGCAACAAGCTCAGCTGGCGTGATGGTAATACCAGACTCATAGGAAGAGCCGTCAGAATAGTTAATGCGAAGTGGGGTGATACGAATATTGTGCTCAGCAACAAAATCAGGTGGGACATTAGTTCCTGAGTCTGTGATGATGGCAATTCGTTTAGTGTCCATTATCCGCTCCAAATATATACGTGCTACAAGTAGCTAAACGTTGACTTTCTATTACCCACATTTTACATAGAGATATACCCCGTTTTCTTGAGATATGACAAGTTGCCCTCAACGGTAGGTAGACGGTACACTAGGCATATACATCGAGAAAAACTTTCATAGCTAACGGTCAATACCATTTAGATAAAGAGAGAACGGCAGATAATGTCTAGTATTTATAGAGAGCCCGCAGTTGTAAGAAGAATTAGTCAGCGCTCTTCTCTAAAGAAAATCACCTCTAACAGCACTATTGCAGCAGCAGTCATGGTGCTTGCGGCTCTTATTGCACTTGTAGTTGCCAACTCACCTGCTCATGAGGTGGTTCGAGAAATTCTTGAAGTCCAAATGAGTTTCTCGCTTGGAATGATTCATGCGCATATGGCTCTAGAAACCTTTGTGAATGACTTCCTTATGGCAATCTTCTTCCTACTTGTAGGCATTGAGCTCAAGTATGAAGTAACTGTTGGCCAGCTCAGAAAGCCAAGACAGGCAATGCTTCCTATGCTTGCGGCTGTTGGTGG
>CAKAPZ010000035.1 GCA_916720015.1 uncultured Atopobium sp.
TAAGCAGCTTTGTCTCTGCCTGTGCGCTCATTATTTGGAGCCTGATTGTAGATGGTTCAGCCCACGGTTTCTTAGTGCTCTTTGGCATTGGTATTGTGCTGATGAGTGGCTGCCTGGCGCTTGCGCTCACCGCACTTAAGCGCGCTGACAAACGAGCATAAGGTTATCTGGCTCTCTTGGGTCTGCTTCTGGATTTTGAGAATGAATTAAACCAAAGAAACCTTTAGATACCACTAATAGTCAAGTGTGTATTAAATTTTAAAGAAGAAGGAAAAGACGTTTCGTGAGAAACAATAATAACAATTCTGTTCTTGGAAAGATCCTGTATTTTCTGAGCGATAATTTCAATATTTTTCGGATCTAAGTTTGCAAATGGTTCATCAAGTATTACAACTTTAGATGGATAAATTAGTGCTCTAAGGATAGATAGTCTCTTTCTTTCACCTCCAGAAAGATTTTCACCTTCTTTAGCAATATCTTTATTCAATATGTTTGTTCTGAATCCAAATTCATTTAGTAGATTCTCTAATTTCATTCTTTCCGATGATGAGAGATGATCTACGGTTTTAGGATATATTAAATTTTCTATCACGGACAAATTAAACAGCTTATTCGACTGTCCTGAATATGCGTACAAATTCAGGACATCTTCTCGAGAATAAATGGTCACTTCCCCACTCGAAGATTTAATTAATCCTAAAAGAATTTTGAGCAAGGTGGATTTACCTACGCCACTTTTTCCGTCGATTAAGTTGACTCCTTCTTTAAATCTAAAAGTGACATCTTCAAGAATTGATTCAGATTCATAATTTTTTGATATGCCAGTCAAAACTACTTCTGATTCAGATGAATCAGAAATAAAATGGATAGCTGGGATCTCTTCAGTTGGTTTTGAGATTATAAAGTCTATAAGCTTGTCTGCACTTGAAACGGATTTTTGAATTAACTGAGAATATTTATTCAAATTTGAAAATGGATTATAAAATCTTTGTACGTAGAGCAAAAATGGGATGAGAATCATCCAATTTCCATTCTGCATTAACACGTCTTTACATAAAAAGAATAATGAAATCGCAACAAATAAATATCGAACGCTTTTCTCTATAACAAAGAAGATACTAAGTGCCGCACTCGATAAATTATCGTTCTCTAAAATATCAGTATTTATACGGTTAAAACGATCGGCTTCCCTCTCCCTGCCTTTAAATATTTTAATATACGAAAAGTTATCATTAGTTTCATTAATCTTTTCAATCAAATCCTCATTGAATTTGATTGTATTTTCTGCAAACTTTTTTTGCTCAGATGCCGATATGTTGCCAATTAAAACTAATGGCAGTATGCCAATTACTAAAATAAACAATGAAGTGATATTTATTTGTGTCATAAAAAAGCAAATCCACACTGTATCGAATATATCTGAACACAAAGTAAAAAAACTTGTTGAAAAGATTAAGCTTAATCTATTTACGTTATTGTCTATCAAATTAATATAAAACGCATTGTCATGAATTATCGCTAATTCATATTCCATATCAATAAGTTTTGAATACGCTTTTTCTCTTACATTTTTAATGATGTCATTTGAAAAAATAGAGACTCTAAAGCAAAAGTAATTTCTAACTATTGTTGAAAACACAATTAAAATCAAAAACTTAGCGCAGATAAAACCAATTTGAAAAAGATTATTTGTAACCGACGTGCTAAAAACTTCTGAAAGTGACTGCATATATTGAATCGAATAAATCTCAAGAAATGATGATAGAACCGCTAAAACGGCGAGAAAAACTAGTGCATTGATTTTTCCATTACCAATATGAAAGATTTCTTTTATTGATAAAAACGATTCTTTCATATATTCATATCCCCAATCAAGTGCACTAAACTAGACTAAAGAATTCAATTTATGATGCGTACAAACGAGAATCATTCAAAAACTAAAATCAGCAACTTCTATTTTACACTTCATTTTTTTAATTTCTCTATCGATGTTAATTCATTACCATCACTAAAAACTTTTGACTAATAAATAGTCAAAAGCTGGCGCTTACCGCACTTAAGCGCGCTGACAAACGAGCATAAGATTATCTGGCTCTGTTGGATCAGTCTCTGGATCCAAAGGCACAATCTCTACCTGCTCAAACACCGTGCGAGCAGCATCCATGAGCGCTTCAAGCTGATGTGCTTCCTCTCCCACCTGTGCAGAAACTACATTGGTGAGATATCTTCCGCCGGGAGTAAGGCAGTGGGCAACTTGACGCATCCACTCACTGGTCATCATAGCCGCAGGTGGCACTTCTCCGCTAAAGCAGTCGTTTAGGATAGCGTCATAGCGCTTGTTATGAGAGGTAGATAGCTTCTTTATATACTCAACGCCATCAACTACCTGCACTTTAAGCCTACCATTACTCTCTCTAATAGCCTCATCCACAAAGAAATAGTTACGAGCTAAAGCTGCAATTTTGGGATCAAGCTCCAGTGCATCACAAGAAACCTCTGGATGGTGAGCTACTAAATAACGAGGATACGAACAGCCGCCAGCGCCCAACATCAAAACTGAGTGCACAGGACAAGCAGCTTCAAACAACAAGTCATACAGCTCAAGGTAAGGAAATACCAGCTGATTCTTTCTAGAATCTGTGTACGTTGCACTCTCATAGGCGCCGCCCTGCCACAGCACGCGTATGTCTCCACCTTCACCATCTGAAATAGGAAATACCAACGCGGGACCATTCAGCGCCTGAGGTTCAACGTAAATACCTGCACAAGTTAGGAGCTCCATATCATGAGCAGTAAGCTGTTTTTCTGACATGGAACTCCTTTAAGTGATGTGTTATATGCAATATGTCTAAGTATAGCTAGTGCACGGGGTTTCTCGCCAGGTATTACCTCAACTCAAACGAATCGGCATCGGTGATGCAGACGCAGGTGTCATAGAACGCCTTGAGTGCTTGGTATCCCAAAAGCGTGTCTTTGGTGCCTGCGGTCTCGTACACGGAGTGCATAGCAAGCTGTGGAAGGCCCACGTCAACGGCGTGCATGCTGGCCTGAATATTGGAGAGGTTGCCTAGAGTAGATCCGCCTGGCATGTCGCTTCTGTTAGCAAAGACCTGGTAAGGAACGTTTTGCTGCTTCCAGATAGCCTCGACAATGGCGCGGCTAAACGCATCTGTGCAGTACGACTGACGTGCTGCTTCCTTGATAACCATGCCGCCATTGAGGTAAGGCTTATTGGCTGCATCGTGCTTCTCGGGATAATTGGGGTGCACCGCATGCGCATTATCGCAGCTCACCAGCAAAGATGCCGAGAGCGCGCGGTAGTAATCTTCCTGCGTAAAGCCAAGCGTAGCGTTAACGCGCTGCAGCGTGTCTTTAAGGAATGTGGACTTAGCGCCCTGCTTGGTGTTTGAGCCAACTTCCTCGTTATCAAAGCAGGTGTATACAGAGATGTCCTGCTCATTTGAAGACGCAAGGAAAGCCTTGAGTGCTACAAAGGCACACTGCAGGTCATCAAGGTGACCAGCGGAAACAAATTCCTTCTTAGCACCCCAAATACGGCCGCCCGTGTGATCAACTAAGAACAAATCGCGAGAAAGAATGTCCTCTTGAGACACACCTGCCGCATCTGCTACCAGGGCGTTAAATGCGCCAGGGTTGAGCTCTCCAGCGCTGAAGAGTGGCATCAGATCTTTAGCGCGGTTGAACTCTGGCGAGAGACCATTTTTGTGCTCAAGATGAATAGCCAAGCTTGGAATCATGACAACGTCATCTTCGATGTTGACCAGTCTGGACTCTACCTTGTTTCCTACTTTGACCAGCACGCGACCAGCAATGCCCAAAGGACGATCAAACCAGGTGTGGTCAAGCATGCCGCCATAAGCCTCGGTATTCAGGCGAAGCGAGTTGCCCTCACCAGTTAGCTCTGGCTGAGCTTTTACCTTGTAGGTTGGAGAATCGCCGTGGGCAACGGCAAGCTGGAAGTGATAAGGAGCATCAGCGGGTGCGGTTTGGGCATCGCGGTAATTCTCGCCAACTTTCCAGGCAACAATTGAAGAATTGTTGCGCGTGGTAAAGTAAGAGCCGCCTGGCTGAATGTCCCAAGAAGATCCCTCGGAGAGGTACGTAAAACCATTCTCTAGCAGGTACTCTTTGATGGTTTGCGTGGTATGAAACATAGAAGGGCTCTGCTTAATAAAAGCAAGGAGCTCCTCAGAAAGAGCAAGTGACTCATTCAAATCAGACATCCGTAAAACCTTTCATAGAACTGTGTTGCACCCAACAGCCTAGCACGCATTTTTGGTGAGGCGCGCACTTTCTAGAAAATGACGCAAAGAATACGCGCTTCAGGGTAGATACTTATATGTTGAACTAATTCTCACCCACCAAAGCGAGAGTGTATGGATATCAATCAAGCTATTGAGCACGCTAATGCGTTTGTCATACCTGGCCTTCTTGTTGATGATCAGTCCATCATCGGCGAGGTCAACAAAAACTGTGATGCCATTAAAACGCTGCTTGATGCCTGGAAAGAAGCTCCTTTAGGCCAAGAGCCTGTAGAGTTTTCTGTCATTCAGCAGCTTGCTGATAGAACGCGCTCACTCTGCGATACCTACGGTGTGGAGAGACTCAGAAACCATCGAGGCGTTGGTCTTTCTCGCGGCCTTTCAAACGACGATCTTGCGGCTGCCGTTGCAAAGATGCAGCGTCGTCGTCCTAAGGCTATCTTTAAAACCGCAGGTCCGCTTCTTAACGACTTGCAAATTGCGTATGTCGAGAAGAGCGTTTCTGGCACGGTACTGGGCATTGATATTGAGACTACGTCGCGCTTCCCTGAGCTGGGCTACATTGTTAACGTGGGCTTTGAGTTCTGGAATCTTGGTCGCAACACCGTTCCAGTAGAGCCTCACACTGCCTACTTTGGCATCCCAGAGATGTACAAAGAAAAAGGCGTCCCTCTTGCCGATATTCACCAGATTACCTGGAAAGATGTTGAGGGCAAAAAATCATTTAGAGACGATAAGAAAGCCCAAGAGGCCCTGCTGGCAACTATGAAAAAGATTCCTTTTATGGCCCACAATGCTGCCTTTGAGGATTCTTGGTTCATGTTCAACATTGATGGTTACGCAGAGGCTAGAAAAGCAGGCAAGATTATTGTTATTGACTCTCGCGACATCTGCCGTCGCTTGGACCCAGAGATTAGGTCTCTTCCCCGTGAGTCTTCCCCTGCTGCGCTTGAGAATTGGGCACGTCGTAGGCATACCCTTGCAGCAGACGAGAAGGAACGTCACCTGGGACTTGAAGACGTAGACCTTATGATCCGCACCGTTCAAGCAGAGTTTGCAGACCACAATATGTTTGAAGACTAGGCAACGTTGTCGGTCATCTGTGTTCAAGCGTTATACTAAAGAATGCATAAACTAGATTTTCTCGCTAGAAAATAACTGCCAAGGAGGAGTTTTGTCAGAGAAGCAGGTAAGAGTACGTTTTGCGCCATCCCCAACAGGCAAGCTGCACATCGGAGGTGCACGTACTGCTATCTATAACTGGGCTTTTGCTCGTGCAAATGGTGGCAAGTTTATTCTTCGTATTGATGACACAGATCCTACGCGCTCAACTGAAGAGAATACTCAGATTATCCTGCGCGCTATGAAGTGGCTTGGCCTTGATTGGGACGAGGGTCCCGATAAGGGCGGCGATTGCGGTCCTTATAGCCAGACCGAGCGCCTTGACTTGTATCGTGAGGCAGCAAATAAACTGCTGGCAGAGGGCAAGGCTTACCCTTGCTTCTGCACGCCAGAAAAGCTTGCTGAAGACAAGAAGGCCGCAGAAGAGCGCCACGACCCCTTCCAGGGCTATCAGCGTACCTGCAGAAACATTGATCCAGCAGAGGCTCAGCGCCGCATTGATGCTGGTGAGCCTTATACCATCCGCATCAAGGTTCCTCTGGACCGCGGTGACGTCATTGTTCACGACGCTGTTCACGGTGACGTAACTTTTAATGCTCGCGAGCTTGATGACTTCATCATCTTCCGCTCCGATGGCACTCCAACCTACAACTTTGCTACCGTTGTTGATGACGCTGGCATGGGCATCACCCACATTATTCGTGGCGATGACCACCTGTCCAACACCCCTCGTCAGATTATGGTGTACGAGGCTCTGAGCGCACCTGTCCCAACCTTCGCTCACATCTCCATGATTTTGGGCCCTGACGGCAAGAAGCTCTCCAAGCGCCATGGTGCAACTTCTGTTGAGGAGTATCGTGACCAGGGCTATCTTGCCGATGCCTTTGTCAACTACCTGGCTCTTCTCGGCTGGTCGCTTGATGGCGAGACAACCATTGTGCCTCGCGACGTTTTGGCATCTCAGTTCTCTTTGGATCACGTTTCCAAAAACCCTGCTAAGTCTGATCCAGAGCGTCTGAACTGGATTAATGCAACCTATCTTGCCAATATGGACAACCAGACTTTTGCAAAGACTGTTCTGATTCCAGAGCTTGTGAGCGCTGGTCTTGAGCCTGTTCAGGGTAGTGCTACTGACGCAGAAGAGATTTACGCAACTCGTCCAGGCTGGTATGACCTGCTCTCCGAGATTCTTCGTCCTCGCACCACCGTAAGCCCAGACGTCATTGAGAAGTCTCGCTTCCTGTATGAGGGTGCAAACGTTACCTTTGATCAGAAGAGCGTTGAGAAGGGTCTTACCAAAGACGCTGCTCAGAGTGCAACCGTTCTTGCTGCTGCAAAGACCGCTCTTGAGGGCGTTTCTGAGAGCGAGTGGAATGCCGCAGCAATTGATGCTGCCCTTGAGATGCTTCCAGAGCAGCTTGACCTCAAGAAGCGCGTTGTCTTCCAGTCCATTCGTGTTGCTGAGTGCGGCAACATGGTCTCCCCTCCTCTTGGAGAGTCTATGGAGCTTCTTGGCCGTGAGGTTTGCCTTGCTCGCCTTGAACGCGCTCTGGAGCTTTGCAAATAATGCGCTGAATGCGCTTGCCGCGTATTCTTCCAAACATAAGTGGGTATCAAAAGTAAAACCACACAAGAGCTGTAAAACAGATGGTTTTGCAGCTCTTTTATCGTTACCGTTTGTTTAGTTTTGGAGTAGTTATGATTTCTATGTCTGCGTTTGAGGTCCTCGGCCCCATTATGGTGGGTCCTTCTTCCTCGCACACAGCAGGAGCCTTGCGCATTGCCCTGGTTGCACGCTCACTTGCACCAAAGCAGCTGGAGCGCGTTGAGTTTTGGCTCTACAACTCCTTCTCTCATACCCACCTTGGTCACGGCACCGATTACGCTCTGATTGCAGGCATCTTGGGCCTTGCTCCAGACGATACGCGTGTCCGTGAAGCGCTCACCTTGGCAGAAGAAGCCCACCTCAACTACAGCGTTATTGAGAAAGGTGACGACGAGACTCTGCATCCAAACACCGTAGAAATTCACCTCTACGGTGCAGATAACGTCCACGTTTCCGTTATGGGCGAGTCCGTTGGTGGCGGCCGCATTCGCATTTCTGGCGTTAACGGCGTACGCATTCGCATGTCTGGCGATATGCCCACCATTTTTGTTTCACATCGCGATAAACCCGGTGTTCTTGCAGCTCTTACCACCATTTTGGCTACGCAAAACATCAATGTTGCAACTATGCGTACCTTCCGCTCGGAGCGCGGGGGCTTTGCACACACCGTCTTTGAGATTGACGAGCCCATTGAGCAGAAAGTCCTGGATCTCTTCCAGCTGGCACCTCACGTCTCATATGCCGCGCAGGTTTCTATTCCAGGAGCCGCTCCTCAGGTCACAAACGACGTGCTTTCGGGGGCGTTTGACAACGGCGCAGATCTTCTCGCCAGGTGCTCTAAGACGGGAGCCTCTATTGGCCAGATTATGCGCCAGCGCGAGAAGGACCTGCGACCAGATGCTAACGTAGACGCTGAGATGGCTCATGTTCTTGAGATTATGCGCGATGAGGTTCACGACACCATAAAGACACCTCGTCAGTCCATTGGTGGTCTGCTCAACGGCCAGGCCAAAACCGTAGCAAACACCCCAACACCAATCTCAAGTGCACTTATGGGCACCACGCAAACACGAGCCGTAGCCTACGCTATGGCTGTGCTTGAGCGCTCAGCAACCATGGGTGTTATTGTCGCCGCTCCTACTGCAGGCGCTTCTGGCGTTGTACCAGGATCGCTTATCTCGGTAGCAGAAGAGATTGGTGCCACCGACGAGCAAGTTATTTCTGCGCTTTGGAATGCAAGCGCTATTGGAGCCATTCTAACCACCAACGCAAGTGTTTCTGGCGCTGAGGGCGGCTGTCAGGCAGAGGTTGGATCTGCTGCTGCCATGAGCGCATCTGCATTGACCGAGCTCTTGGGTGGCACTCCTCAACAGTGCTTGGACGCTGCTTCTATTGCCATCTCTAATCTTCTGGGACTAGTTTGTGACCCTGTCAGAGGTCTGGTTGAGTATCCTTGCCAAGACAGAAACGCCATTGGTGTAGCCGCAGCTGTAAGCTCCTCTCAGCTTGCTCTCGCAGGTGTTGGCAATCCTATTCCATTTGATGAAGTTGCTCATGCTATGGCAGAAGTTGGCGCAGCGCTCCCTGTTTCTCTCAGAGAAACAGCTAAAGGTGGCCTCGCTGCAACTCCAAGCGCTCCTACCGCATGCGCAAGTTGCACCGGCTGTGCCCCTCTTGACCAGGCGCTTATTGATGCAGAACGCATGCTCAGCTCAAATACTAGAGACGTTCCTTGCGCTTAGAGATGCGTTTTGTATAATATTTTTTGCTGCAAACAGAATTTCTTGAAATTATTGCTTGCATCTCTGACGAGTCTCCTTTATAGTTATTTCTCGCGCTGATGCGCACGGATGACATCTTGGGATATCGTCTAGTGGTAGGACAGCGGATTCTGGTTCCGTCAACGGGAGTTCGACTCTCTCTATCCCAGCCATGTCCTCCCAGTCATACATGGCCCGTTCGTCTAGCGGTTCAGGACGCCGCCCTCTCAAGGCGGAGATCACCAGTTCGAATCTGGTACGGGCTACCAAATGTTCAAGGACTTCTTCGGAAGTCCTTTTTGTTTATCTCAAC
>CAKAPZ010000036.1 GCA_916720015.1 uncultured Atopobium sp.
TTTCTGCCATCTCTTTTTGCATTGACAAGACCGCGGTCGCGCAAAAGACGCAACTGGTGAGAGGTTGCTGACTGAGATACCGAAAGCATTTCTTGCAGCTCTGTTACGCTTTTCTCGCCATTTACTAGAGCACCCAAAATCTGGAATCGAGTGAAATCAGACAGTGCATCAAAAATCTGGGTTGCATCGTAGATAATGTCATCGTTTACCAGGTATTCATTCAGCTTCTGATCAGAAACATAATCGCACGTAGAATGAGTGTGCTCGCACTGTTCAGAATCGTGGGAGTGACTATCCATTTGCTATTCCTATCCTTTAAGAGCCGCAAAGTAAATGGCTTACCAAACGTAATTCATAAAAGATTAGTATATACCGATACTCGCTTCTGTAAGCGTAACTAAAAGAGGACTCCAGCTAACGGCTGAAGTCCTCTTCTGTATCGGAGTCAACCTCCGAAAAAGTTTGATGTATCAGGCGAGATTATTTACTCGTCTTCGCCGTCTGCCTCAGCGTCCATGCGGACAACCTGATTGAGAAGGTCATCCAGAGAACCAAGGTCCTCGTTGATTACATCAGGGCTAACCTCGTCGGAAGAAGAGCCGATGAGTGTCTCGGTGTAATCAGAGTGCGTGGATGGAGCTGCAGAGCCCAGCATCAAGCCGCCATCGCCTTCTGGCGAGAAGACCATGTTGAGCAGCTGAGAAAGATCCTCAGAATCTGCCTCATCCTCTTCTGGCTCAAGGATGTAAAGGAGGTTACGAGCCTCAAGGCCATCGCGGAGCTCCTCGATTGCCTTTGCACCAATGCCGTCGATACGAAGCAGGTCTTCCTCGGTCTTACCGATAAGATCGCCTACGGTCTCAATGCCAACCTCGCTGAACTTGTTGGTCCAACGCTGTGACACGCCAAGATCGTCGAAGAGATACAGCTTTGCGTCCTCGCTTGAAAGCGTGCGGCCATTCTTGGAGTAAACGCCACCGTTGTAATCCTCGTTGACCCAGTCAAGCTGCTTAGGAAGCTGCTCCTCGATATCCTTAAGCTCTGCTGGTGCCCAGTCTGGAAGAGACTTAGCAAGAGAAGAGGTTGGGCCATCAATCTTGGTGCCGTGGTACGTAAGCTCAACATCGTTGTATGCGGAGAGACCAGTACCTGCAGGAATCTGCTTACCAACAATAACGTTGGACTTGAGGTCAAGCAGGTGGTCAACGTCGCCCTCGATAGCTGCAGAGGTAAGAACGCCTGCAGTACGAATGAACGATGCGCTGGAGAGCCAAGAATCGATAGAGCTTGCAACCTTCAGAGTACCAAGGATTGCTGGCTCTGCCTCTGGTGGAGTACCACCAGCAAGGGCAATATTCTGGACAGTCTCTGCAAAGACATAGCGGTCCACATACTGACCAAGCAGGTACGAAGAGTCACCTGGGTTGGTAACCTGAACACGACGAAGCATCTGACGTGCGATAACCTCGATGTGCTTATCGTTGAGTTCTACACCCTGGGAGGTATAGACGTCCTTAACGGACTCAACGAAGGTGTGCATAGTGGACTCAATGTCAGTGAGTCGACGGAGCATACGGAAGTTGACGAAGCCGCGGGTAATCTGGTCACCAGCACGGACAACAACGCCATCCTCAATGCCAGGCATGAAGCGGACAGATGCAGGTACACGCCACTCCTCGATGACACGGGAAGCATCGTCTGCATCGACAATACGCAGCAGGTACTCGGTGGTCTCTGGGGTAATGTGAAGAACACCAGAAACAGGAGCCAGGTCAGCCTCGCGGCCAAGAATCTTCTCGTTGACGTTGCCGACGACGTCGAACATACGAGCAACGGTAGGAAGACCCTGCGTAATATCGTCTGCGCCTGCAACACCACCGGAGTGAATGGTACGCATGGTCAACTGAGTACCAGGCTCACCAATGGACTGAGCTGCGATAATACCAACTGCAGTACCAATGTTGACAGGACGACGGGTGGAAAGATCCCAGCCGTAGCACTTCTGGCAGACGCCGTACTTAGACTTACAGGTCAGAAGCGCGCGGAGCTGAACCTTAGCAAGGCCGTGCTCAACAAGACGCTCAAGATCCTGCTTGGACTCAACATAGCCACCAGCAGGGATAAGAACCTCACCAGTGTTTGGATCGCAGACATCCTCAAGGGTGCAGCGGCCAATCAGGTCAGTATCAACAGAAGTCTGACCAGGCTTAATCAGAGGATAGGTAACTGCCTCATCAGTGCCGCAGTCCTCCTCGCGAACAATGACGTCCTGCGCAACGTCAACGAGTCGACGAGTCAGGTAACCAGAGTCGGAGGTGTGGGATGCGGTATCTACCAGACCCTTACGAGCGCCGTAGGTAGAAATGAAGTACTCAAGAGGCTCAAGACCCTCGCGGAAGTTTGCCTTAATTGGAAGGTCGATGGTCTCACCGGACATATCCGCCATCAGGCCTCGCATACCAGCAAGCTGGCGAAGCTGTGTCTTAGAACCACGAGCTCCAGAGTCAGCCATCATGTAAATTGGGTTGTCCTCTGCAAAGCCTGTAAGCATCTCAGAGCCGAGAAGATCGGTGCACTCGGTCCATGCGTTAACAACCTCAACGTGACGCTCTCGCTCAGAGAGGAAGCCGTCCTCGTAGTACTCGTTGATCTGGTCAACGCGGTCCTGTGCCTCCTGAAGCAGCTGTGGCTTGTGTGGAGGAATAACTGCATCCCAAACGGAAACGGTCAGACCAGCAAGGGTTGCGTAGTGGAAACCAGTCTTCTTGATGTTGTCCAGGATTGGCTCAACATCAGCCATTGGGTAACGGTCGCAGCAATCGTTGACCAGAACACCAATGTCGGACTTAACCATCTTGTAGTTGATGTATGGGTAATCCTCTGGCAGGCACTGACGGTTGAAGATAATGCGACCAACAGTGGTCTCAAAACGCTTAGTACCCTCAGTAACGTCCAGGTCCTCATACTGACCGCGGCCGGTCATAACGCGGAAGATAGCGCGATCGCTATCAGCAACGTTTGCATCCTTGGAGCTTACGCGGACAACAACCTTTGCCTGGATATCAAGGTCACGATTGGCCTCAATAGCCAGAAGAGCATCCTCAAAGCTTGCGAAGGTAAGAGTCTTAGCGTCTTCACCGGTCTTCTCGGAAGTGAGGTAGTAGACACCAAAGACCATATCCTGAGAAGGAACGGTCAGAACCTTACCAGAAGCAGGGCTTCTGAGGTTGTTGCTGGAGAGCATCAGAATGCGAGCCTCTGTCTGTGCCTGAGTAGAAAGTGGCACGTGGACAGACATCTGGTCGCCGTCGAAGTCTGCGTTGAATGGTGCGCAGACCAGTGGGTGCAGGTGGATTGCCTTACCCTCGATAAGGACTGGCTCAAATGCCTGGATAGACAGACGGTGAAGGGTAGGTGCGCGGTTGAGAAGAACGAGGCGGTCCTGAATGACCTCATCCAGAACGTCCCAAACAACTGGAGTACCACGGTCAATAGCGCGCTTTGCGCCCTTAATGTTTTCAACCTTGCGGAGCTCAACCAAACGACGCATGACAAATGGCTTAAAGAGCTCAAGTGCCATAGCGGATGGAAGACCGCACTGGTGCAGCTTCAGATGTGGGTCGACAACAATGACGGAACGGCCAGAGTAGTCAACACGCTTACCCAGAAGGTTCTGACGGAAGCGACCCTGCTTACCCTTAAGAGCCTCAGCAAGAGACTTCAGAGGACGTCCACCACGGCCGGTAACAGGACGGCCACGGCGACCGTTGTCAAACAGAGCGTCAACGGACTCCTGAAGCATGCGCTTCTCGTTGTTAACAATGATGGAAGGTGCGTCAAGGTCAAGCAGGCGCTTAAGACGATTGTTACGGTTAATAACACGACGATACAAATCGTTTAAGTCGGAAGCTGCAAAACGGCCACCATCAAGCTGAACCATTGGACGAAGATCAGGTGGAATAACTGGTACAACGTCAAGGATCATGTTAGCTGGATCGTTGCCACCCTTAAGGAAGGCATCAACAATCTCAAGGCGCTTAATGGCCTTCTCGCGCTTCTGCTTCTGAGCATCCTCATTGGCGATAATAGCGCGGAGCTCCTTGGCCTCTTTCTCAAGGTCAATGTTGGAAAGAAGGTCGCGGACTGCCTCAGCGCCCATACCACCCTTGAAGTAGATGCCATAGTAGCGCTTAAGCTCGGAGAACAGACCCTCATCGGAGATGAGCTCTCTGGTCTCAAGCTGCATGAACTTCTCGAAAGCCTCACGACGAAGCGTCTTCTCTTCCTCGTACTCTTCCTCAAGATCAGCGACGCCCGCACGAATCTCGTCCTCAGAAAGAGGCTCAAAATCGCCAAACTCGTCATCCTGTGGCTGGCCCTGCTCGCGAAGGCGTGCAATCTGATCGTCGCGCTCTGCGTCGAGCTCTTCGATATCTGCTGCAAGCTCCTCACGAAGATCGTCTACGTCAGCCTCACGTGCCTCAGTGTCAACACTGGTGATTACGTAAGATGCAAAGTAGAGGACTTTCTCGAGGTCCTTGCTCTTGATGTCAAGAAGACGTGCCAGAGGGAAGCTGGTTGGGCTCTTGAAGTACCAGATGTGGCTTACAGGAGCAGCAAGCTCGATGTGGCCCATGCGGTCACGACGAACCTTTGCGGTGGTTACTTCAACACCGCAGCGCTCGCAGGTAATGCCCTTGAAGCGAATGCCTTTGTACTTACCGCAGGCGCACTCCCAGTCCCTTACAGGTCCAAAGATCTTCTCGCAGAAAAGGCCGTCCTTTTCTGGCTTAAGGGTACGGTAGTTGATGGTCTCAGGCTTCTTTACCTCGCCATAGGACCAACCGCGGATATCATCAGCAGACGCTAGAGAAATTTTAATAGCGTCAAATTCAGTGGAATCGAAATCTGCCACAGTCGCTACTCCTTATCGGTGGTCGCGTCGCCTACAAGTGCAGATGCACCCTCAGCGTCTTGGGACAGGTCGGAAGCGGTTACCTCAGTGAAGCCAAGGTCGTTGAGGATCTCAACAGCGTTCTTCTCCTCAGGATCTGTGACCTTTGCGGTATTTGCACGCTTACGATAGGAGATTGGCTCGATGTCAAGTGCCAGGGAGCGAATCTCTTTGACCAGAACCTTGAAGGACTCAGGAATTCCTGCAGTAGGAATGTTCTCGCCCTTAACAATGGACTCATAGGTCTTAACACGGCCGTTGGTATCGTCAGACTTAACGGTGAGGATCTCCTGGAGGACGTTAGCAGCACCGTATGCATACAGTGCCCAAACCTCCATCTCACCAAAGCGCTGACCGCCGAACTGTGCCTTACCACCCAGAGGCTGCTGGGTAACAAGAGAGTAAGGACCAGTTGAACGTGCGTGGATCTTATCGTCAACCATGTGGCCGAGCTTCAAGATGTAAGAGACGCCAACGGTAATTGGGCTCTTGAAAGCCTCACCGGTACGACCATCGTAGAGAGTAGTCTTACCACGCTCGTTGAGCTGTGGAACAAACTCCTCACGCATGTTCTCGCCGTACTCCTTGAGAGCCTTGTTGATCATGTTGATGTTGGTGCGGCGAACAATCTCTGCAACGGACTCATCAGTAGCACCGTCAAAGAGTGGTGTTGCAACAGGAATTGGGCCCTCAACGTAACGCTTAGAATCTGCGTCGTCGTCATCCCAACCATGTGCAGCGCCCCAGCCAAGGTGGCACTCAAGCAGCTGACCAACGTTCATACGGGAAGGAACGCCCAGTGGGTCGAGAATAACGTCTACTGGGGTACCGTCTGCCATGTAAGGCATGTCCTCAACAGGGAGAACCTTACAAATAACACCCTTGTTACCGTGACGACCAGCGATCTTATCGCCCTGCTGGATCTTTCTGCGCTGAGCAACAAAGACGCGGACCAGGTCGTTTACTCCTGGAGGCAGGTCGTCTCCAGCCTCACGGCTGAAGCGGACAACGTCAACAACGCGGCCATAGGAGCCGTGTGGCATCTTAAGGGACGTATCACGAACATCGTGTGCCTTAGCACCGAAGATTGCGCGAAGCAGGCGCTCTTCTGCGGTCAGAGCAGTCTCACCCTTAGGAGTGACCTTACCAACCAGAATATCACCAGGGCCAACCTCAGCGCCGATGCGGATGATACCGTCATCGTCGAGATTTGCGAGCATATCCTCACCAAGGTTTGGAATCTCGCGGGTAATCTCCTCAGCACCAAGCTTGGTGTCACGAGCATCAATCTCGTGGCGGGAAATGTTAACGGAGGTCAGAAGGTCTTCCTGAACAACGCGCTCGGAGACGATAATACCGTCCTCGTAGTTGTAGCCTTCCCATGGCATGTAAGCAACGGTAAGGTTTGCACCAAGTGCCAGCTCAGAGTGGTCAACAGATGGACCGTCTGCGATTGGCTGGCCCTTCTCGACCTTCTGTCCAACTGTGACAATTGGACGGTGGTTGATGCAAGTAGACTGGTTAGAGCGCTCGTACTTAGGAAGATCGTAGCGCTGAGAACCGTGCTCATCGGAGTAGATGACAACGTGAGCTGCGTCTACCTCGGTGACCTCGCCGGCAAACTCTGCACAAATAAGCTCACCAGAGTCCTGAGCTGCGCGGCCCTCCATACCAGTTCCAACAAATGGAGCGTGGGACTGAATCAGAGGCACTGCCTGACGCTGCATGTTTGCACCCATGAGGGTACGCTTTGCGTCGTCGTGCTCAAGGAATGGAATGAGGTTAGCTGCGACGGAGAGAAGCTGACGTGGAGAAACGTCCATGTAGTCAACGTCCTCAACAGGAACCTGTGCAGGTGCACCGAAGGAACCGTCGAAGTCGCGGGTACGTGCAATAACGCGGTCTGCATTAACAATCTTGCCGTCTGCGTCAACCTCAACAAACTTCTTAGACTTAGGGTCGATTGGGGTGTTAGCAGGAGCAATAATGTGATTCTCCTCCTCGTCTGCAGTCATCCAGACAATGTCGTCAGAGACAACACCGCCTGTGACCTTACGATAAGGAGCCTCGATAAAGCCGTACTCATTTACGTGAGCGTACAGTGCCAAGGAGCCGATAAGACCAATGTTTGGTCCCTCAGGAGTCTCGATTGGGCACATACGGGAGTAGTGCGAGTTGTGAACGTCGCGGACTGCGGTAGGAACGTTGGTACGACGGCTGGAGCCGGACTTGTGTCCTGCAAGACCGCCAGGTCCCAGAGCAGAAAGACGACGCTTGTGGGTCAAACCAGCAAGTGGGTTTGCCTGATCCATGAACTGCGAAAGCTGAGAAGAACCGAAGAACTCCTTGATTGCAGCAACAATTGGACGGATGTTGATCAAAGACTGTGGAGTGATGTCGTCTGCGTCCTGAGATGCCATACGCTCACGAACAACACGCTCCATGCGGCTCATACCAATGCGGAACTGGTTCTGGACCAGCTCGCCTACGGTACGAACGCGGCGGTTGCCAAAGTGGTCAATGTCATCAAGGTGCTTAGACTCATCACCTGCATGCACTGCAAGCAGGTACTGAAGAGCTGCGACAATGTCCTCTTTGGTAAGGACACGAACGTCTGCAGGAATCTCTTCCTCAAGCTTCTTGTTGATCTTGTAACGACCAACGCGAGCAAGGTCATAGCGCTGCTCGTTGAAGAAGAGGCCGTCAAGCAGAGAACGGGCAGAGTCAACAGTTGGTGGCTCACCTGGACGCTGACGACGATAAATCTCGATAAGAGCATCCTCACGTGTGGTTGCAACATCACGCTCAAGTGTGTTGCGAACAACATCGGAATCACCAAGGAGCGAGAGGATCTCGTCATCGGTAACAGCAATACCAAGTGCACGGAGGAAGACAGTAGCACTCTGGCGGCGCTTGCGGTCAATGGAGACGACCAGGTGGCCGCGCTTATCAACCTCAAACTCAAGCCATGCACCACGTGCAGGAATGAACTGAGACTTGTGGACCAGAACACCGTTGTCCATCTCTGACGAGAAATACACGCCAGGTGAACGAACGAGCTGTGAAACCACAACGCGCTCAGAACCGTTGATGATGAAGGTACCGCGCTCAGTCATCAGTGGGAAATCACCCATGAAGACAAGCTGCTCCTTCATCTCACCAGTCTCTTTGTTGACAAAACGGACGTCAACAAAAAGAGGTGCTTGATATGAAATGTCTTTTGCACGACACTCAGCCATTGAATTGGCAGGGTCGCCGAACTGATGGTCACCAAAGGTGACCTGCATGGTTCCAGCGCTGTTCTCAATTGGCGAGAACTCAGCGAAGGACTCTGCAAGGCCCTCTCCCATAAAGCGCTCAAATGATTCCTTCTGTACAGAAATCAGATTTGGCAGCTCCATAGCTGCGGGAATCTTACTGAACGTCCTGCGTCCAGTATGCGCCTGAGGCGTGGTGAGGGAAGTCTTTTTAGCGGTAGACACCAGGTTGTCCTCCTTCAAAAGGGTGGAAGGTGGCAATTGTCGCAACCTAGTAATTTAGTCAAGATTTTAATGCGCGTCAACAGAAAAACACTTGATTTTTTAAGACGTTTTGACTATATTATCGCGTTTATGTTTTTCAACTGCACAAACGTTATGTTGCAGGTAAATCCTTAACTAACTCGTCTTTTCTAGTTGTGAAGATTTTGTGGAGAAGGTTCACGGAAGCGAAAATTGCTTTCGGTGAGCGGTGCTCCCCTGCTGCCATGCTCCACACGATGCGCCAAGCGCGCGGGTTTCTCGCCGGGTGCGCCTGACTAACAATGTGCGCCTGAAAAGTGCAAAGAATCTGTATTTGCGCCACCGATTCTTTTGCAAAATCAGGCAAATCCACAGGTTCTTTTACATTTTTAGGCAAAAGTTACAGATTCTTTGAGGAAATCAGGCGCGAGAAAACTAGGAC
>CAKAPZ010000037.1 GCA_916720015.1 uncultured Atopobium sp.
GCAGCATGCAGTAACGGGGGACGTTTGTGATTAAGCTTGTTTTATCTGATATGGATAACACGCTGGTGCCTTTTGGCAACAGACGCGTGTCGGACTTCACGCGCAAGGCTATTCACACGCTCCTGGAAGAAACGGACATCGCGTTTGGCCCTTGTACCGGCCGAGATTACGTTGAGCTGATGCGTCTTTTTAGCCTTGACGAGGCGTGCATGCAAACGGGCGTCATGTCTACAGGCAAGCGCGTGCTGTATAAAGGCAAGACTATCTCGCTCTCCATCTTTGACCACAAAACGTTGCAGGGTGTCGCAGATGCTCTTGCTGACGAGAAAAACATGTTCTTGGTCTGCTATCCCGAGAAGACTAACCTCTTTAACCCGGCCTATGTTGTCGGGCCGCTGGACAAAGATATTCTCGCCGATTACGAGCGTAAGCTGGTGTTTGTCTCGGGTATTGTTGATCAAGTTCCAGACGACGTCGATTTTGTCGCCGCAACAATTGCGTGTCCAGGCACGGAGGAAGACATGGAGCGCTGTCGCCAGAAAGTGGCCGCAGCCTGCCCAGACGTGTACACCATGTCGGTAGTTCCCCAGTGGTTTGACGTGCTTCCCAAGGGCGTGTCCAAACTGTCTGGCTTTGAAACGCTCCTGGAAAGAACAGGCATTTCTCCAGAAGAGGTGCTTGTTTTTGGAGACGGCGAGAATGACGTTGAGATTTTAAGTAAAGTTCCGCACTCGGTGGCGGTGGCAAACGCAATTCCAGAGGTCAAGCAGGTGGCAAAGCACCATGTTGGTGCTTCTGCAGACGATGGCGTTGCTCATGCCCTGCTTGAGCTTGTGCGCGCAACAAAAGCAGGGGAGACTCCCCGTTTTATGATGGAGAACTAGCATGATTAAACTCATTGCATCGGACATGGATGGTACACTGCTGGACCAGAATTCCGAGGTTCCGCCAGAGACATTTGAGCTGATCGAAGAGCTGTACAAACGTGGTGTTCACTTTGTTGCAAGCTCCGGTCGTCGCTACGATACGCTGCGCTGGTTGTTTGAGCCAGTTGCAGACAAGATTGACTACGTGGCTTCCTTGGGCACGCAGGTCTATGTAGAGAATGAGGTCATCGACCGCGAGGTTTTCTCGTCAGCTTCTATTCGTAAGCTGTTTGAGTTGACGTCCGAATTTGACTGCATTCACCTGGTAGTTTATGACCGCACGCACACGTATTTGCTGGATGACCAGAGCTCGTTTGTGCGCGAGCTTGACAAAGACCTGCCAAACGCCGAGCGCGTGTTTGACCCGCCTTCACCTGACGTCAGCATCATCAAGGCTGCTATTTGTTGCGATTCAAGGGCTCGCTCCATGGACATGGCCATGATTCTTGAGCGTGAGATGGGCGACAGGCTTTCGTTCATGCCTTCCGGCGAGACGTGGATTGACGTGGTGCCTCGTGGTGTGAACAAGGCCACAGGACTTGAGCAGATTCGCAGGTACTATGGCATTTCTCGTGACCAGATTGCCGTTTTTGGCGACTCTATGAACGACTACGCCATGCTGCGTTATGCGGGCACCGCGTACGTTATGGACAACGCTCGCTACGCGCTCAAGACAATTGCCACCAAGGTCATCGCGCCTAACACCGAGCAGGGCGTTCAGAAAGAAATGCGTCGAATTCTGGAAGAGTTGTCGTAAAGAATCAGCGCTGTTTTTAAAATTGTTCAGCATGACCATTTGGCGATAATTTCATACCGTTAGCCCCGTTCCTTTCTCAGTTTGATGGACTTATTTCGAGAGTCGAAATAAGGTAGTACAGGCAGAAATGGAGAGGAGGGGGACACGTATGTCAATTGTCAGCACTAAAGATATTGCATATTCCAATAAACGCGCTGTTATTCAAGCATTGTGCGAGAAAAGCGCTCTGTCTCGTGTTGAATTGGCGCGTGAATTATCTCTTTCTCCTAGTACCGTTACTACTATTGTTCAAGACTTGCTTCAGTCAAAAATGGTTGAAGAAAGTTCAGAACGCGTAGTAACTGCAGGAAGATCAAAGACACTTCTGCAACTTGCTCCAGAATTTGGTCTCTTGGGACTCGTCAGAGTTTCTCGCCAGAGTCAGGAACTTATTCTTGTGGACATGACTCTTAACGAGCACGCCCGCATCACACTATCAGAAGAAGCTCCTTCGGGAGAAACCCTTCTTGAGGGGATTGAAGCTGCTCTTACAAGGCTTATTGTTGACGACGCAATTCTTAAGGGAATTGGAGTTTTGCTTGAAGGCGATGTGCTGGAATCAGAGCTTTCCGTCATGTATTCAACGGGCCATGATTCGGCAACAATTTCTCTGGTACAAGCATTAAAGACCACCTTCAGGGTAGTGGTGAAGCAGTTTGAGCAGAGTGACTTTGCCCTTTCTCATGTTGAGAGCACGGACAACATTGAGGGCGTTTCTTCGTACTTGCATCTTTCATTTGGATCACGAGTTGTGGCTCAAGTTGTTTGCGATAACGTCCCTCTTCCAATGAAAGAGGGACTAAATGCTGATATTACTCAGCAGCTTGTTACCTCAGATGGCCTGCAGCTTGATGCATTAATGAATCTTATAAGCGCCGTTCAGAGTCTTTTCTCTGTTGATGCTGTAGTTGTATCTGTACCTGAAGAAGATGGTTCTGCCTCTTTGCTTAAGACGGATGCGCTCAATAAGGCGCTGTCTACTCCTGCGCTTTTGGTGCAAAAATTTGCTCAGTTTGAGGAATTTCCAAAACTGATCGTAACAAGAATGACTTCAAGAAACTTACTGAGAGATGCTGTTTCTGCCCTAAGATTTGCCTGTCTTTGTCCAGAAACTGTCCAGCTTTGGAAACAAGTGCTTGTTTCTGGCTGGCATCCAGTAAGTTCAGTGTAGGTATTTGGTAAGACTTTCGCAGGTCATGTGCAAGAAATCGGTAAGGCTTGCGTAAGAAAAGCAAGGTGCTTGCGGGGAAGTAGTACGCTATGTGCCGCGCTGGAACAAAGGTGTTTCTCGACTTTGTCTGCTCATCAAAGTCGTCAACATGGTGCTCAGGCATCTATAGAAGTACGTGTAGGTTGTTTGAAGGAGAGATAGCTGCACTTGCTATCAAACAATGTGTTCCTAAGGAGGAAACATGGTTCAGGGTATTTTGATCCTCTTGGTCTTTGTGGCTGTAGCTGCATTGATGATGACTAAGAAGATCCCAACTCTGCTTGCCCTGCCACTGATGGCCATTTTGATTTGTGTCATCGCAGGCGTTCCAATGTTTGGAAAAGATGGTGACGGAAAAGAAATTGGCTGGCTAACATCAGTATTTGAAGCTGGAACCGTTCGCATGGGTGCCGCAATCATGGCTGTCATTTTTGGTGCATGGTTGGGTCAGTTGATGAACAAGACTGGTGTTACAGAGACAATCATCAAGAAAAGTGCAGAGCTTGGTGGCGATAAGCCCCTGGTAATCACTTTGATTATGTCTGTTGCAGTTGCTGTTCTCTTTACTACACTTTCTGGCTTGGGTTCCATCATCATGGTTGGCTCAATTGTTCTGCCAATTTTGATTTCTGTTGGTGTTCCCGCAGCTAGTGCAGCATGTATCTTCTTGATGTCATTCACCACTGGCTTGGCACTCAATATTGCAAACTGGACAACCTTTGCTAAGCTCTTCAACCTTGATATTGCTCAGGTCCAGGGCTTTGAGGTCTATCTAGCTGTAGCAACTGGTATTGCTACTTTGATCATGATTGTTGTTGAGTTCAAGCGTAACGGCATTAAGTTTGCCTTTAGCGCTCCAGTTGCTGAGCAGAGCAACTCCAAGCAGCTCACCGGTGTTGCTGGTGGTCTTGCAATGCTGACTCCACTGATTCCTATTGTGCTTGTTGCTTTCTTGAAGGTTCCTGTCACTCCAGCATTTACCGTTGGTATTCTGTGGTGCCTGCTGTTTACCTCCAAGAGCTTTAGCAAGGCAATGAATCTTTTGGCAAAGACCTGCTATGACGGCGTAACTGATGCTGGTCCTGCAATTATCTTGATGGTTGGCATTGGTATTCTCTACCTTGCAGTTACCAACCCAACGGTTAAGGCAGTTCTTAACCCATTCCTGCTTGGCATCATGCCACAGAATCTCGTTGCATACATCATCTTCTTTGCGGTCCTCTCGCCATTGGCTCTGTATCGTGGACCTATGAACATGTTTGGTCTTGGTTCTGGTATCGCAGCTCTTATCATTGGCCTGAACACCCTGAATCCTCTTGCTGTCATGGGTGCATTCCTGGCTGCAGAGCGCATCCAGGCAGGTGGCGACCCAACCAACACTCAGAACGTTTGGACTGCAAACTTCTGCGAGGTTGACGTCAACACCGTTACTCGTAAGATGCTTCCTTACCTCTGGGCAGTTTCCATTTTTGGTGTAATTCTGTCTGGTGTTCTGTACTTCTAAGTTCTGACCTTGGGGCGAGAAGACCCTCTTGTTGTGGTCTTCTCGCCTCTTTTTTATCTTTGCAGCTGATAGATTGCTGTAAATCAAGGAGGAAACGTGAAAGTTCGTATTGGAATCGACGTTGGCGGAACATTTACTGATGCTGTTGCCATCGACAATGATACGTACGAAATTATCGGCACGGTTAAAACACCTACCACGCACACCGCTGAAGCGGGTGTCGCAGCAGGTATTGTGCAGGTGCTTCATGGTGTTATGGAGCAGCACAACATTAAGCCTGAAGATGTTGTCTTTATTGCTCACGGTACTACTCAAGCAACAAACGCCCTGCTTGAGGGTGATGTTGCTCAGGTTGGTATCGTAACGCTTGGCAGCGGCCTTCAGGGAGCTAAGAGTAAAAGTGATACTAACGTTGGCGATATTGAACTTGCTGCCGGTAAATTCCTGCGTACCAAAAATGCTTTTGTAGACACATCCTCCGATGTAGAAGCTGGTATTAAGAGCGCAATCGAACAGCTCTTCTCGGAAGGTTCAACTTCTTATGTTGCAGCCGAAGCATTTAGCGTAGACGATCCAACTAACGAGAACGCCGTAATTGCAGAATGCTCTGATAGAGAAGTTCCTGCTACGGCTACAAATGACATCTCTAAGCTTTATGGCCTGGCTATCCGTACTCGTACAGCAGTTGTTAATGCGTCTATCATGCCAAAGATGCTTGAAGCTGCAAATATGACTGACAAGAGTATTCGCGAGGCAGGCATTGAGTCACCGCTTATGGTTATGCGCTGCGACGGCGGTGTTATGACTGTTGATGAGGTCCGTCATCGTCCAATCCTAACCATTCTTTCTGGTCCTGCAGCTGGTGTAGCTGGCGCTTTAATGTATGAGAAGCTTACCGACGGCCTATTCTTTGAAGTTGGTGGCACTTCTACCGATATTTCTTGCGTCAAAGACGGCAAGGTTATGGTCAAATACGCAGAAGTCGGTGGCCACAAGACGTACCTCTCGTCACTAGATGTGAGAACCGTTGGTATTGGTGGCGGTTCTATGGTTCAAATCTCTGATGGTAAGGCTGTTGATGTGGGACCTCGTTCTGCTCATATTGCTAACCTGGATTATGAGGTTTATACCGATGCAGAAAATATTGTAAATCCACGTTTGGTTGCTGTTCGTCCTATGGATGGAGACCCTGAATACGCAGCTATTGAATGTGATGGAGGTCTTCGCGTTTGCTTGACCATGGCTGGCGCTGCAAACCTTGCCGGTTTTGTTCCCGAGGGTGATTACGCTCACGGTTCTGTTGAAGCTGCTCGTGCGGCATGGGCTCCTCTTGCAGAGAATATGGGCATGAGCGTTGAAGAAGCAGCAGCTCAGGTTCTTGTATTCGCCGCAAAGAAGAACGGCGCTGTGGCAGAACAGCTTATGAAAGACTATGGCATGGATCCTCGCACAACCGTTTACGTTGGCGGTGGCGGCGGAGCTTCTACGGTAGTGCCACATTTGGCAAAGACCATGGGCCACTCGTTCCGCATTGCTAAGAATGCTCCTGTTATCTCCACCATTGGTGTTGCTCTTGCAATGGTTCGCGACATGGTTGAGCGCAGCGTTACCAACCCAACAGATGATGATATTGTGAGCGTTAGGCGTGAAGCAGAGGCTCGTGCTATTAAGATGGGTGCAGCTCCTGGAACTGTTGAGGTTACTGTTGAGGTTGATACCCAGCGCCACGTTGTCCGCGCGATTGCTGTTGGTGCCACTGAGCTGCGTAGTAAAGATGTTAACGCCACACGCCTGAGCGCAGATGAGCTTAAGAAACTTGTGGTAGAGAATCTTGGCGAGGGCGCAGCAAACGTTTCTGAGGTTGCTCACTCATCCGAGCTCTTTGCTTACACTGCAACCACTACCGAAAAGAAGCTCTTTGGTCTTCTCACCAAAAAGCGTACGGCACTTCGTCTTATTGATTCTGAGGGCGTAATTAGGTTGCAGCGTCCAAACGCCGAGGTGCTTCAAGAGACCATTAGCTCATGGCGCAAGGGTGTAACAGCCCTGGTAGAGGACTTGACCGTATATAACGACGGTGGAGCCAATCTGCCAAACGTCTATGTGGTAGTTGGTAAGCGCATTATCGATCTGTCTGGAATGACTTCCCTTGAGCAGATCTTGAGCCTTGCAGCAGTGGAGCTGGGCGGCTACCCATCTGACGAGCCTGTTATCATCGCTGCTACGCTTCGTTTGGGTGACTAAACTCATATGCAGAACGCAGATGACACTTTGGCGAGAAAATCGGTGAGCCTTGAAGCGGAGTCTATTTCTGACTCTGCTTCACGGTTTCCGTTCCCAACTCGTGAGCTTGCGCGTAAAGAGCTCTTGTGGGATCGCTTTGTTGCTCGTATTCCTGAGGAGGATAGAGAGCGCATAGTTGATTTAGCTTGGTCAAAAGGTGAACGCGCTGCACACATGGTGTTTGAAGAGTCACATAGTCAAAGTGACTTCTTTCAAATCTGCAAAGATGCAGGACTGACTATTATCAAAAAAGATATTGATTGCGTATATGGAAACCAGCGCTATTTTAGTGATTACGTTTCTGGTACAAAAGAAATCACACTCTATGAGCAATCATGTGCGCTGTGGGCAAAGCAAAATCAACTTGAGGTACATGAAGCCCAAAATCTTATTTTGATGCATGAGTTTTTTCATGTTTTGGAGACTACGCGGCTTGGATTAACCAGCAAAGAATACCTTGTTCCACTGTTTGCTATTGGCCCTTTTAAACTGGGAAAAACAGGTATTCACGCACTGTCTGAAATTGCAGCACATGCATTCACCAACACCTACTACGCTTTACTACATAACAGCTCTCACACAGGAGGAGACAATGAGTTATAAAGAGATCACCTGGAACAACCTGCAAATTCCTGTTGTTGGAAGCTTTGATGTAGTCATCATTGGTGGCGGTGTTTCTGGCTCTGCCTGCGGAATCCGTTGCGTTAATGAGGGCCTCTCCACGCTTATTGTGGATAAATCAAATTTGCTTGGAGGATCTGCTACACGAGCGCTTGTATGCCCTATGATGCCTTCGTATGTTCGTCATCTACCTGTTCTTTCTACCATCGAACAGCAGCTTTTGGCCTCAGGTGACGCAACTCGCGATGACTACACTACGATGATTTGGTTTGCTCCTGAGCGTTTGGGAGAAGTGTACGAGCAGCTCTACACTACAAAGGGCGGTCAGATCCTCTACGACACATCTCTTGTAGCTGCTGTTTTGTCAGATGCAGATGACGAGAAAACTATTACACACGTAATTCTTGTCTCAACAGAAGGTTTGATTGCAGTAGCTGCTCAAACGTGGATTGACGCATCGGGTGATGCAGTTTTGTCTAGAGCCGCTGGTGTACCAGTTGCAGCTGGTGATGAGGACGGCATCAATCAGGTTTGCAGCCTGCGTTTTACCATGGGCGGCATTGATGTTGAGCGCTATAGAGATTACGTGCTCTCACTTGATGATCACTTCTCGCCATTGGTTGAGGGGTATTTCTTCGAGTCCGCAATGGTTGCGGGTAAGAATTTTAAGTTGGAGCCAAAGTTTCGTGAAGGAATTGAAGCGGGCATTCTTGAAGAGGAGGACTTGCGCTATTACCAGATTTTCTCGCTTCCTGGGAAACCAGGTTGCATGGCGCTTAATTGTCCACACATTGCAAGTATGCGTACAAACACCTCGGGAGCGGCGCGTTCTAATGCAACAGTTGAGGCACATGCACGCATTCGTCGACTGGTAACGTTCTTGCAGCGTATGATGCCTGGATTTGAGCAGAGCTACCTTATGGAACAGGCTTCGCTGTTGGGTGTTCGCGAGAGCTGGCGCGTTGAAGGCCAGACAATGCTGACCGAAGAGGATTACGTCAACCAGGCTCGATTTGATGACGGTCTTGTTCGCGGCGATTGGTACATTGACGTTCATTCCAACAAGGGCGGACTTTTCCACAAAAATACGTATAAGCAAGGTGACTATTACGAGATTCCGTTCCGATCGATGGTCACCAAACACATCAATAACCTGGGAGTTATTGGGCGCTGCATCTCTACAACGTTTTTGATGCAGGCAAGTGTTCGTATTATTCCAACGGTCACTGATATGGGAGATGCTATGGGTACGGCATGTGCTCTGGCAAAACAGACGTCAACACCACTTGCTGAGTTGGATGGTGTGGCAGTCCGTGATGAAGTTGAACAAATGAAACCGGTGAATTCATAATTGCCGTTTAAGAATTGTGGAAGCTGTGATAAACTTCTACAGTCACGGGCGATTGGCGCAGCGGCTAGCGCAGG
>CAKAPZ010000038.1 GCA_916720015.1 uncultured Atopobium sp.
GAACCAGAGAACTCAAGAAGAGGCTTCTTGAACTGGGATGCCTTGACGTTGTTAGCGACAAGCTCGGTCTTCTCGGAGACGTGGTTGACTGCGTAATCAAAGATCTCCTGCTTGGACTCCTGCTCCTCGATTGGCTTCATGGTCAGAGCATCTGCAGGGCAGATGTAGACGCAGTTGGAGCAACCGGTGCAGTCGAGCTGAGAAACTGCAATCTCAAACTTGTAGCCCTTAGCCTTAGGACCAACGGCATCCTTGAACTGAGACTGTGCTGGTGCAGCAGCAACCTCTTCGTCGGTAAGGACGAATGGACGAATGACTGCGTGTGGGCAGACATAAGCGCACTGGTTACACTGAATGCACTTCTCGACGTTCCACTCAGGAACAACAACAGCAATGCCACGCTTCTCGTAAGCAGCAGCGCCAAGCTCAAACTGGCCATCAACGTGGTTCTTAAATGCGGAAACAGGAAGTGCGTCACCCTCCATACGAGAGACTGGAGTCATGATGTCGCGAACCTGCTTGAGCAGAGCCTCGCGGCCCTCAAGGGTGATTGTGCTTGCAGCATCCTCTGCAGTAGCCCAATCAGCAGGAATCTCAATCTTAGTAAATGCAGTAGCACCAGCGTCGATTGCCTTGTGGTTCATATCGACGATGTTCTGGCCCTTCTTCAGGTAAGAATGAGTTGCAGCGTCCTTCATGTACTGAAGTGCGTCTGCCTCTGGGAGAACCTTTGCAAGAGCAAAGAATGCCGACTGAAGAATGGTGTTGGTGCGCTTGCCCATACCAATTTCCTTGGCAAGGTCAATTGCATTGATCAGATAAACGTTGATGTTGTTCTTAGCAATGTAGCGCTTTGCCTCTGCTGGCAGGTGGTGTGCAAACTCCTCTGCATCCCACTGGCAGTTGACCAGGAAGGTACCGCCAGGCTTGACGTCGCGGACCATCTTGTAGCCCTTGATGATGTATGCAGGAACGTGACATGCAACAAAGTCTGCCTTAGTGACATAGTAAGGAGAACGGATCTTGTGATCACCGAAGCGCAGGTGGCTGATGGTGATACCGCCGGTCTTCTTGGAGTCATACTGGAAGTATGCCTGAACATATTTATCGGTGTGGTCACCAATAATCTTAATGGAGTTCTTGTTAGCACCAACGGTACCGTCGCCGCCGATACCCCAGAACTTGCACTCAATGGTGCCCTCAGCTGCAGTGTTAGGTGCCTCAGGATCCTCTGCAAGAGACAGGTTAGTAACGTCATCGACAATACCAACAGTGAACTCACGCTGAGGAGCATCCTTCTTGAGCTCCTCAAAGATTGCAAATGCAGATGATGGTGGGGTGTCCTTAGAACCAAGGCCGTAACGACCACCAACAACCTTAATGCCTGTACGACCAGCCTCATAGAGGGAAGAAACAACGTCTTCGTAGAGAGGCTCACCAACGGAACCCGGCTCCTTGGTGCGGTCGAGAACAGCAATCTTCTTGACGGACTCAGGAAGAACGTCAACAAAGTGCTTTACAGAGAATGGACGATAGAGACGAACCTTAACCAGACCGACCTTCTCGCCATGAGCGTTCAGGTAATCGATAACCTCTTCGAGGGTATCGCAGAAGGAACCCATGCAGATAACAACGCGGTCAGCGTCTTCTGCACCGTAGTAGTTGAACAGACCGTAGTCAGTACCAAGCTTAGCGTTGATCTGGTTCATGTAGTCTTCAACAACTGCTGGCAGCTGGTTGTAAACCTCGTTGCATGCCTCGCGGTGCTGGAAGAAGATATCGCCGTTCTCGTGGGAACCGCGGCTTGATGGGTGCTCTGGATTCAGTGCGTGATCACGGAATGCCTGGACAGCGTCCATGTCGCACATCTCAGCCAAATCAGCGTAATCCCAAACAGCAACCTTCTGAATCTCGTGAGAAGTACGGAAGCCGTCGAAGAAGTTAACAAATGGAACCTTGCCCTTGATTGCTGCGAGGTGAGCAACAGGAGCCAGGTCCATAACCTCCTGGACGTTGCCTTCTGCGAGAAGTGCAAAGCCAGTCTGGCGAGCAGACATAACGTCAGAATGATCGCCAAAGATGTTCAGTGCATGGGTTGCAACGGTACGTGCGCTGACGTGGAAAACACCAGGAAGCTGCTCGCCGGCAATCTTGTACATGTTTGGAAGCATGAGCAAGAGGCCCTGAGAAGCGGTGTAGGTAGTGGTCAGAGCGCCTGAACCAAGAGAACCGTGAACAGCACCAGCTGCGCCAGCCTCGGACTGCATCTCGACAACCTTGACGGTTGTACCAAAGATGTTCTTTACACCCTGGGCGGACCACTGGTCAACATAGTCTGCCATTGGACTTGATGGGGTAATTGGGTAAATGCCCGCTACCTCGGTAAACGCATACGACACGTAAGCCGCGGCGTTGTTACCGTCCATGGACTTAAACTTTCTTGCCATTTCCTCTCCTTGCCTAATCTGTGATTTCTCACAGTATGCGTCTGTGCGATCCAAAATAAAGCTGTAGACCCTGGGTGACTACGGAAACAAGTTTCATAGTTCGGCCGGCAGCGGTCGCATAATGCTTTTATTATTGCGCAAAAAAACAATGAAACAAATCAGAAATATGAGCCAATAAATACCTATTTTCAGGTAGGATTTTCTACCTGCGGAATTGCAAAATAAACATAACAGTAAAGTGCAACTTTTTTGTAAATCGACAAAATATTCAAGTGCGCAAGCAGCCATCTGTCTGAAAAACAGACAGATTTTTACGTAGGCGCTCAACGTGCGACAACTTTATCGCGCGTTGCGTATCCTTTGCTGGACGAGCCTTAAATTTTGTACTTCTCTGATTACTTGGCAGCTTTGATTTCACAAAGTTTCTTGTAACCAAATAAGAAACGCTCTCCTATCTCGCCTTGAGCATCAGAAGCACATACGATTCCATGTTCATCTGAGGTAAGGAAAGCTTCATCGAATTCGGCAGTTCCATCAAATACCTGGGCAATAACGTCTGGATTAAACTCTGTTGGCTCATGAAGAGTCTGTGCCAGGTCTGACACTAAACTTGTGACTCCCGATCGAACGCTTTCTTCCGAGACACCCGCAATAAGCTTTCCGTCTTTTACCAGCCAAAGCACCTCTGGTGCACAATGAGTTTGCTGCTCTTCTCGCTGTGAAATCCTTGCGCGTCCCGCAAGAGACAGAACAGAACGCTCTTCCAAAGACTGATAAGGTCCAACAGTCATAGCAGCTTGACCATTACTCTCAAGCAAAATCATAAGAACACCATCTGGAAACTCTTGTGACCCTTCTTTAAGCGTTCCCTCAATATGCTGCTTAGCCCAAGCAATCAAGTGCGGAGAAACCTCTTTTTGCGCGACAACTCGCTTGCTCAGCGCACGTAAGTGCCTGTTATCAAGAGGGAGGACACCTCCAGCCAGTCTCCAACGACAAACAAGTTCTGGATTATCAAGCTCAAACTTCTGAGCTGCTTCAAGCTCTTCCTGGTCCACAGTGTCCTCCCCCAACTTTTTTGAAATGAACTGCTAATCCCGAATTAGCAGATTAGTGCCTAAAGTGACGCTTGCCTGTAAACACCATTGCAATGCCGTATTCATCGCAAGCAGCAATAGATTCATCATCTCTGACCGATCCGCCAGGTTGAATGATAGCCGTTACGCCATGAGCTGCTAGTGTGTCAACGTTATCTCGGAATGGGAAGAAGGCATCAGATGCTGCCACAAGATTCTTTGAATCAATTCCCATGCGCTCACAAGCTGCCTCTGCACGCTCACACGCGAGAAGAGCGGCGTCAACACGATTGGGCTGACCTGGTCCCATACCAATTCCAGCCTGATCTTTTGCAACCAAAATTGCATTTGACTTAACGGTCTTACAAACTTTCCAAGCAAATACCAAATCGCTCAGCTCTTCTGGAGTTGGTTGGCGCTTAGTAACAACCTCAAATCTATCTGCAGCTTCGTCTGCGTGGTCAAGGTCTTGTACTAAAAGACCTCCGTCAACAGTTCTCATCTCAAGCTCGCGGCTTCTATCGATTCCGCCCGTAGCCAATACGCGAAGATTTGTTCTCTTTGACAGGCGCTCAAGAGCCTCTTCTGTAAAGCTTGGTGCAATAAGAACCTCAACAAACTGCTTATTGATGTCTGCAAAGTGCTCAACAAACTCCAGCGGAACCTCTCTATTAACTGCAATAATTCCACCAAACGCAGAGATTGGATCGCAAGCAAATGCTCGATCGTATGCCTCAACAACATTTTCCGCCGTAGCAGATCCACAAGGATTCTGGTGCTTCAAAATAATGACTGATGGGTCATCAAACTCACGAACAGCAGCCCACGCTGCATCAGTATCAAGCAAATTGTTGTAAGACAAGGGCTTACCCTGAAGTTGCTGAGCGTTTGCCAGAGAGTGTGCAGGAGCTCCAGGCATCTTATAAAACGCTGCGGACTGCTGAGGATTTTCTCCGTAACGAAGATCTTGTTCTTTTGTTGCCTTTACCAGCAAAGTCTCTGGGAATTTACTTTGCTCTGCTTCAACAACACCGGAAAGGTATGCGGCAATAGCGCCATCGTATGCAGCCGTTGTCTTAAATACCTTCAAAGCCAGCTGCTGGCGAGAAGCCCTTGTAGTTGCACCGTCATGGGAACGCATCTCATCAAGAACACGACCATAATCTGTTGGATCAACAACAACCGTAACAAAATCATTATTCTTTGCAGCAGAGCGGAGCATTGAAGGTCCACCAATATCAATGTGCTCAATTGCATTCTCTAAAGTTACTGATGGGTCAGCCACGGTCTTCTCAAACTCATAGAGATTAACGCAGACCAGGTCAATCATGCCAATACCATTATTCTCTGCGTCTGCAACATGACCGGGATTATCTCTACGGCATAAAAGACCACCATGAACACGAGGATGCAGCGTCTTAACGCGGCCGTCCATCATCTCTGGAAATCCGGTATAAGACTCAATAGGAACTACAGACACACCAGCCTCTTCGAGGATTTTTGCGGTTCCACCTGTTGAAATTACCTCAACGCCAAACTCTTTAGTAAGCGTTTGTGCAAATTCAACAATACCTGTTTTGTCTGTTACCGAAATTAGCGCACGTTTGATAGGGGCCTCAGCCATTGCCGCTCCTTTGTGTTCGACACTTGCTATCAGAAACACTTACAGCCTATCAGCTGCGAAACACTAGGTACTAGATGTAAACAAACTTGAAACTATTCTATAATCTTCCGCTGTAAAACACCTGAAAGGAACTATTTCATATGTCTGCCGATACTTCAATCATAATCCCCTTTGAAGATACTGACTTGTCAGAACTTATATCAATCATTGAACGTGTCTGGTACTTGGACAGCGATGAATCAAAAGATGAAAGTCGCTCACTTGCAACTATTGATATCGCCTATTTTCTTGGCGTTTCTACTCATCGCTTTGTAGCAAAGCAAGATGGTCAAATACTTGGTCTTATTTTCTGCTCAAACGGAGAAACTCCAGCAGATTTTGAAAAATGGCAGAAGTTAGAAAACGAAACAACAGCAAAAGCTAAGAAACTATTGAGTGAAGCTCGCTTTAAGGACTACGAGATCTTTGGTGATGTCGAATCTCATCTTGTTCATGATTATTGGAACACAAACACTAACGATGCCAAATGGGAAATTACTCTGTTCTGCGTTAACCCCGCTATAAAGAGCCAAGGTATTGGAGGCATGCTCTTCTCCTACGTTCTGGACTTTATGAAAGAGCAAGGAGCTAAGCATTACTTCCTTGCAACTGATGACGATTGCGACTTTGGTTTCTATCAGCACAAAGGCCTCACCTGTAAAGATAAGGCAGCTATTAAGTCATCAACAAAAGAATATGGATTTGCCTATATCTATGCGGGAGATCTCTAAGGATGAATCCTTGCATTGGAAGATTTGCGCCGACTCCTTCTGGAAGGATGCACCTAGGCAACGTTTTCTCAGCGCTTATGGCTTGGGCCAGCGTTCGCTCCCAAAATGGCAGCTTCATTCTTCGCATTGAAGACTTAGATATTCGTGCTCATAATCCTCAATACACCTCTCTTCTCCTGGATGATTTACAGTGGCTGGGACTAACTTGGGACAGAGGGCCGTTTTTCCAAAGCAAGCGTACGGAGCTCTATCAGGACGCTCTATTGAAATTGAAACAACAGGAACTTTTGTATCCTTGCTTTTGTTCCCGAGCAGACTTACACGCTGCACAAGCCCCTCATGCCAGCGATGGCGCATATGTCTATGCGGGAACCTGCCGCGACCTGAGCAAATCCGAGCGTGAAGAGCTTTCCAAACATAAAATTCCAGCAACTCGCATACGAGTTCCTAATAAGACCTACGCGTTTGAAGACAAGGTCTATGGTCAAAAATCTCAAAATCTTTCTAAATTATGTGGAGACTTTATTGTCCAGCGTGCAGACGAAGTCTTTGCATATCAGCTTGCTGTAGTAGTTGACGATGCTAACATGGGCGTAACTGAAGTAGTTAGAGGATCAGATCTTCTTTCATCTACTCCCAGACAGCTTTATTTGCAAGACGTGCTTGGTTTTTCTCATCCCATCTATGCTCACCTCCCGCTCCTTGTTGCGCCAGATGGCAGGAGACTTTCTAAACGCAATCACGATCTAGATCTTGGTGTTCTAAGAGACCAAGGAAAAACACCAGAAGAGATTCTTGGCTTTCTGGCTTATTGCATAGGTCTTGCAGAAAAAGAAGAGCCTCTTTCTGCAGCACAAGTTGCCAATCGCTTTTCATGGGATGTACTTCGCGCTCACCGAAAAAACGTGGTTGTTGAGCATTTTTCACATGTTTTGTAAAATGTCTTATTGTGAGTGACGCCGGTTCGGGGTATCATTCTCAAGCACCCATTTTGGAGAGCTGACCGAGAGGCCGAAGGTGCTCGCCTGCTAAGCGAGTATGGGCCCCAAGCCCATCTGGGGTTCGAATCCCCAGCTCTCCGCCAGAATTTTCCGCTCGTTGCACCTCTGCAACGAGCTTTTTTCTTACCAAGAAGAACTTTTTCTAAGATTAGTCTTGCATTTTTAACTGGAAAATGGCATTCTATCTACTTGCACGCGGCGTTACCTCAGCTGGATAGAGGACCTGACTACGAATCAGGGCGTCATAGGTTCGAATCCTATACGCCGCACCACTTGAACTTAGGAGCTCCTTCGGGAGCTCTTTTTTATTATCTACCTGGTCTTAAAGCTACTTCACCAGCAGAGTTAGCATATAAATAACGGTAGGAAATGCCAGCTTCATCAAGCTCATCCATTACCTCAGCCATACATGTTTCTGCCATGATGACCTCAAGATATTCTTGTGGACTTAAGTCTTTTAAACCCACCCTGCCTTGGTCTGAAATCCATTTTCTTAAAGCTGCAAGTTGCTCTGGTACTATATGGATTTCTGAATAAAACTCCTTGTGACCAAATCCAATTTCTGCTGCACTACCCTGCACAAACTGCCGTACTACAATATCTTTTTGTACCTCTACCAAACCTTTCATAGCTACCTCTTTCTTCTTTTGCTAGCCACAAGTATAGCTGATTTATAGAACATATGTTCTATAAATCACTAATAGAAATGGTCTCCACAATTCTGTAGAAGACCATTTCAAGAATTGAATCAATTTTGATTAAAAAGAGAAACTATTCTGGGCGAATAACCTCGATACCACCCATGTAAGGACGAAGCGCCTCAGGTACGGTAACGGAGCCGTCTGCATTCTGATAATTCTCCATAATTGCAGCCATAGTACGACCAACTGCAAGACCAGAGCCGTTAAGCGTGTGAACCAGACGGGTGCCCTTGAACTCTGCTGGATCCTTATAGCGAATATTCGCACGACGTGCCTGGAAATCCCAGCAGTTGGAGCAGGAAGAAATCTCCTTGTATGCGTTATAGCTTGGGAGCCAAACCTCAATGTCGTAGCACTTGCATGCAGAGAAGCCAATATCACCAGTACAGAGGGTTACCACATGATAAGGAAGACCCAGAAGCTGAAGGATCTTCTCGGCTTCCTGAACCATCGACTCAAGCTGATTCATGGAATCCTCAGGCTTTGCAAACTTGACCATCTCTACCTTGTCAAACTGGTGAACGCGAATGATGCCGCGGGTATCTCGACCAGCTGAACCTGCCTCCTCACGGAAGCATGGGGTAAATGCGGTGTAGAGCAGAGGGAGCTGAGATGCATCCAGAATCTCGTCACGGTGAATGTTGGTAAGCTGAACCTCAGCAGTTGGAATCAGGTAGAGATCAGGCTGAACGTGGTAGAGATCCTCTTCAAACTTAGGAAGCTGACCGGTACCAAACAGGGAATCCTGATTGGTAATAACTGGTGGCCACCACTCTTTGAATCCTGCCTGGTTATGTGTATCAATCATGAAGTTGATAAGCGCACGCTCCATACGAGCGCCCATGCCGCCAAGCAGATAAAAACGAGTTCCCGCAAGCTTTACGCCACGATCAAAGTCAATCATGCCCAGCTCAGGTCCAAGATCCCAGTGTGCCTTTGGCTCAAAATCAAACTGAGTTGGCTCTCCCCACTTGCGAACCTCAGGGT
>CAKAPZ010000039.1 GCA_916720015.1 uncultured Atopobium sp.
CGACAAGCCATAAGCTCCTCAGGGAAGTCAACCTCTTCCAGCAGCTTGATAACAGAATGTGCGTCAGCGATGCGGGTTGCAATGTGAGCATCTGAGCCAAAAGAAATCTTGCATCCAAGCTCAGCGCAGGTTTCTGCAATCACACAGCAGCGCTCAATAGCAATCTCACGCTGGCCTTCGTCGTGCGTGGCCTCGTTCATCTCGATAAGCTTGCCGCGATCGCGACACTCTCTGACAAGCGCTGGAACATCAAAGTCTAAACCGCTGCGGCCAAGGTGACCTAGAATCAACACATGTGGATTATCCAGCGCGTTTACATACATCTGGGTAATCTGCTTCTGAGTAGCACCGGCTGTCCACTGCTTGCTATGAATACTTGCAACGACATAATCGCAGGTAGATAGGATATGCTCTCCAAGAACGCGAGGTTCACGAAGCTTGTCGCCATTAATGCCGTGGTCAAAGGTGATGTCGTACGCAAACAGATTACCATCGAGGTCAACAATATCGGCCTCAGCGCCGTGAAGTAGTCTTACGCCGTGCCATGTTTCTGGCCAAATGGCGGTATTCATATAGAACTGGAAATTCTTTATGGTTTGCTGGTCATACAGCATGGACGAGAAGTGGTCGGTGATTCCAAGTAGCTCAAAGCCACGCTCAGAAGCCGCGCGGACGTTCTCCTCAACGGTTGAATAGGCGTGTCTGGAGTACAAGCTGTGAGTATGAACGTCGCAAGTAATACGCATGACGTGCTCCTTTAAATTCCAATCGACAACTCTAGTTAATCACGGCCGCCATCATGAGGCAACCTTGTCGAGAAGACCGGTCTTCTCGCTACCTGCGCGTATTACAGCTCAATGCTCAGCTCAACGGGGCAGTGATCGCTGCCGTAGATCTCACTCAAGATAGATGCGCTTTTGACCTGCTCAGCAATACGGTTGGAGACCAGGAAGTAGTCGATGCGCCAGCCCGCGTTGTTCTTGCGTGCGTTGAAGCGGTAGCTCCACCAGCTGTATGCGCCGGTCATGTCCGGATGACGATACCTAAAGGTATCGGTAAAACCCGCGTCCAACAGCTTGGTAAAGCTCTCGCGCTCCTCATCAGAGAAGCCTGCGTTTTGCCTGTTAGATGATGGGTTCTTCAGGTCAATCTCGTTGTGTGCAACGTTAAAATCGCCGCAGGTAATCACTGGTTTTTGCTCAGAGAGCTCAGCCAAAAACTCACGATAGTGCTGATCCCACTCAAGACGCTCGTCCAAGCGCGCAAGCTGGTCTTTTGAGTTTGGCGTGTACACGCACACAAACCAGAACTTCTCAAACTCCAGCGCACAGACGCGGCCCTCGTCGTCAGCAACAGGGCATCCAATCTGGCGAATTACCTGCAGAGGGGTTTCTCGCGAGAAAACCGCTGTGCCCGAATAACCCTTTCTATCTGCGTAGTTCCAGGTCTGAACGTAGCCAGGGAGGTCCAACTCAACCTGTCCTTCCTGCAGCTTAGTTTCTTGAAGGGCAAATACATCAGCATTTATGGTTTCAAAAATTTCCGTGAACGAAGGCTCTTTCTTAAGAACGGCGCGCAGGCCGTTGACGTTCCAGGAAATCAGTTTGTACTCTCGAGTTTCGCTCATAGCTCCTCTTTCATGCTGCGACCTGGAGGTTTGGTTGCAGCGGATACATATCACAGCAGCCGCGAGTGACGCACATCTTACGCTCCGGTTACGGCGCCGAGCGGTGCGTTTGCGGCAATAAACTTTCAATAAATCCATGGTATACGACTAGTAGCCGTCAATACCGCTACAATAGAAACATTCATAGCTGGCAAGGAGGATTCATGCTTCGTCAAAGCTACAACACCTGGCAATGTGGAACTCACACTCTCTCGTTGGCGCGTCCTAGGATTATGGGCGTTCTCAACGTCACTCCAGATTCGTTCTCTGATGGCGGAAAGAACTTTGATCCTGATGCTGCAATTGCTCGTGGATTGCAGATGCTGGATGAGGGCGCTGACATCATTGACGTTGGAGGAGAGTCTACTCGTCCAGGTCACACGCCTGTTCTGCCTACAGAAGAGGCTGAGCGCGTAGTGCCTGTGGTGCGCGCGCTGGTAGCTGCTGGAGCAATTGTTTCCATTGACACACGTCACGTCGAGGTAGCAAAGATGTGTGTCCGTCTTGGGGCATCAATCATCAACGACGTTTCCGGCTTCACCGATCCAGAAATGGTTGCTGTAGCTGCGGAGTCTGACTGCGGCTGCATTGTAATGCACTGGAATAAGGACGGCCTTGGAGCTCGTGTTGAGCGCAAGCAGGTGCAGCTGGACGACATGCGCCCTTCTCGCCTTACTGGTAGCGCAGCTGCTCGAGCTGCAGCTACAGGATCTGAGACACGCACACTGAGCTCGCAGCGTCGTTTTACCCTGCCTGAAGAAGCGCCTATCATGCGCCAGATTATGGGATTCTTGGGCGATCAAGCTCGCGGTCTGATGCGCGCTGGCGTTTCCAAGGACCGCATCTGCATTGACCCAGGTCCAGGCTTTGACAAGTTTGCTGACGAGGACGTTGTTATTCAGCGTGCTACTCGTTCGATGGTTTCTATGGGATATCCGCTGCTTTGCGCCGTATCCAGAAAGCGCTTTGTTGGTGCTGTTTCTGGCGTAACTGAGGCCACTCAGCGCGACGCAGCTACGCACGCAATTTGCATTGCTGCAATCACTAACGGTGCCCGTATTCTGCGCGTTCACGATGTTGCAGGAACTGCTCAGGCCATCAACGCCTACTGGGCCATGACCGAGCGCGATCCTCGCCAGGGATTTGTGGCGCTTGGCTCCAACGTGGGCGACCGCGTGGGTTACCTGGCTCGAGCAACGCAGCTCATTGATGAGATTCCACTGACCTGCGTTGTTTCTCTCAGCCACGCCTACGAAACCGAGCCCGCATACGGCATTGCTACGCCCGTGGTAAATGCTGTTGCTGAGATTAGAACCGAGCTTCATCCGCTGGTACTGATGGACAAGCTTCTTGAGGTAGAGAACGCTCTGAACCGCACACGCAAGAAGGGCGAGGAGGGCCATGGTCCTCGCACTATCGACTGCGACCTTCTGTGGGTTGAGGGTGAACAACACGCAGGTAAACACCTCACTTTGCCTCATCCACGCATGGGAGAGCGTGATTACGTGCTTGTTCCTATGGAAGACCTGATGCACGATCCTGTGCGCTTCTTCTCGCACGATGGCGTAGAGATTACCCCTCCTGACCAGCGTGTTGGTCACGTAACCGAGGATTTGGGAGCTATTACGTGGGAGTAACACAGAAAGCTCTGGAGTTGGCACGTGGTGGTGCGCAAACGGGTGAGTTTGTATTCCGTGTCTCTGGCGCGCAGGAATGTGCTGCATCTGGCCAAGACGACTGCTCCAAATCGGCTTGCGCGCCAGCATCAGCGCTCCCATCATCTGGCGAGAAACCCTTTGAGGTTGCAACTGTTGTGCGTCTTGGCGTCTCAATGCCGTATGTACCAGCGGTTCCATACGTTGTAGCACTGGGGCTCTGCCAGTTCTTGCGTGCAAAAGATGAGAACTTTGGTATCCGTTGGCCTTACGATATCTGCTATAAAGACCAGGTTGTTGTCTCAATTAAGGCTACTGCTGGTTATCAAGAGGGAATGTTTGCTGTGGTGAGTATCGCAGCAGATTCCGGGGCGCTGAACTCAGCGTTTGGCGTTGCGGGCAATACAGAACTTCTCGCCAAAAAGGTCTCTGAGCTGGTGGTTCAGAGCGTAAGCGTGTGGGAGCAGCAGGTAAAGCGTGCAAGGAGCTTTGCGGGACCAATCGCACTCATTCTGAGCGACTACTTTGATATGGTTCCTCTGCTTGGACAGCAGGTTAATAAGGTATATCCCAGTGGAAACGTTGCGCTCACCGCTCGATTTGGTGGTATTGACGTGTGGGGCCATGCCATCCTAGTTGACCAGGACGGCAAAGAAATCCTTGTGAGTGAGGAAGAAGCTTCCGTGGTGCCAGCGCTTTAACCGCTGCTCTAGCTGTCAATCTAACTGCTGCAATGCAGCTCTGAGTCAGCTACTCAGCGGCTTGAGTAGACTGCTTCCAAATCAGATAAATGCCACGCATAGTAAGCTGCGGATCAACCACATCAAAGACATCTGTTGCTTCGCTAACGGTGTTAGCCAGGCCGCCTGTTGCAATAACGGTTGCGCCCTCAATACCAGGCTCTTTGAGTGTTCTGGCAACCAGACCCTCTGCCTGAGCAGCTGCGCCCACTACAATACCTGCCTGAACAGCGCTTTCTGTAGTGTTACCCAAGACGGTCTCGGGAGCCTTGATAGGAATGCTAGAGAGCTTGGCTGCACGCGCAAACAGAGCGTTTGCAGAGATCATAATACCTGGTGAAATAGCGCCTCCGCGGAATACGCCGTCCTTATCAACAACGTCCAAATTGGTTGCGGTGCCAAAATCAACCACAATAACGGGATAGCCATAGCGCTCAGTTGCGGCAACGGAATTTGCTACGCGGTCGGCACCCACAAGCTCGGGGTGGGGGATATTGAAGCGAATCTTATCTGTGGAAAGCGCGTTAATGCGGGTCAGAGGCTTGTTAAGCAGCAGCTCAAAGCAGCGCTGCCAAGCACGTGTGATAACAGGAACCACGCACGAAAGTCCACCCGCCTCAACGTCGTCTAGGCTCAGTCCATCTTTCTGGAAGAACGTGAAGAGACGACCATGCAGAATATCGGAGGTGTCACTTTGATCGGTGGGCATTCTCCAGCCACGCACCATAGTGCCCTCATTGTCAAATAAACCAATGGCAGTTTGCGTGTTACCCACATCAATCGATAAAAACATTATGCCTCCGAGGTGCTGCAAGCCAGCTTTGTGTGACGCATTGGATTTTAGACTATTGACGGACACTTGCACACAAGAATTATCTGCACAAAATGTGAATTTCTCGCCAAGTACTTCTAGCAACAGAAGGGTTGTTCTGCTATACTTTTTCAGCTTATCGTCTTGATTGAGCTCGTGCTCATAAAGACACCCCTGCTCTGGTCGGAAACCAGGGCCGATGTAAGGAGTCCTGCATGAAGCAAGGTATTCATCCAGAGTACGTAGAGTGCACCGTTCGCTGCACCTGCGGAAACACCTGGACCACACACGCAACTGTTCCAGAGATGCGTCTTGACCTCTGCGACAAGTGCCACCCATTCTATACGGGTCAGCAGAAGCTTGTCGACACTGGTGGACGTGTCCAGCGCTTCGCCGACAAGTTCGGTGGCGCAGCAAACGCTGCTCTCGAGGCTGCTAAGGCTGCCAAGGAGGCAAAGGCTGCTAAGGCCGCTGAGCAGGAGGCTGCTCGTAAGGCTGCTGCTGAGGCTAAGGCTGCTGAGAAGGCAAAGCGTGCTGCTGAGTTCGCAAAGAACGCACCAGCTGCAGAGCCAGAGCCAGAGGCTGAGGCTGAGGCACCTGCAACCGAAGAGGCTGCAGAGTAGCAGGTATTTGCTCGCGCAAAGACTGCAGAGTACAGAATCGGGGTGGCTTCGGCTGCCCCGTTTTTGTTTGGCGAGAAACCCTTTCAACTCAGAGGGTATACTTGAAAGTGAAAAATTTGCCGTCGGAGGACGAATGGAATCACTGTATACAAAGTATCGTCCGCAAACGTTTGAGCAGGTAGTTGGCCAGAAGCATGTGGTTGGCACCCTTGAGCGAGCGGTCTTAGAGCAAAAGCTCAGCCACGCATACCTGTTCTGCGGACCTCGCGGTACAGGCAAGACTACTATGGCTCGTTTGCTGGCAAAAGCAATCCTTTGCCACGAGGCACCTGGTCACTTGCCAGATGGTACCTGTGATGACTGTCAGCTGATTGCCGCTGGTCAGCACCCAGACGTTTTTGAGATTGACGCCGCTTCTAACACCGGCGTTGACAACGTGCGAGAAGAGATTATTTCTCGCGCAAGTTACGCTCCCGTGCGCGGCAAAGGCAAGGTGTACATCATCGACGAGGTGCACATGCTTACCTCGGCGGCGTTCAATGCCCTGCTTAAGACGCTGGAGGAGCCTCCTTCACACGTGACGTTTATCATGTGTACCACCGATCCTCAGAAAATTCTTGCAACCATTCTGTCCCGCGTGCAGCGCTTTGACTTCCGCTCCATTGCTGCTGACGAGATGGCAGAACATCTGGTCAACGTCTGTAAAAATGAGGGCTTTACCTACGAAGACGCAGCTATTGACCTTATTGTCCGTCATGCGCGCGGTGGCATGCGTGATGCTCTTTCTTCTCTTGAGCAGCTCTCCGTTTATGGTGGCGGCGTTATTTCTGAGCAGACGGTTCGAGACGTTTTGGGTCAGTCGTCCGGCTCTCTTATTAACAACGCTGCGATGGCTCTGGCTCAGCGAGACATTTCTTCACTCTTTACCACGGTAAATACGCTGTTTGAAGGCGGTAAAGATCTGCTGCAGTTCACGCGCGAGCTTGCCGTTCACGTAAGGGATCTCTACATTGCCGCAGCTGTAGGCGTTGATTCTCCAGCGCTGGCAAATTCCACCGCTTCGACCGAGCAGCTTACCAAAGAGGCTCAGGCATTTGGCTCGGTTGATAGGCTCTCCAGAGTTCTGACCGTTTTGGGCGACGCCGCAAATCAGATGCGCACCGCCGTGAACCAGCGACTTGTCCTGGAGGTTGCGTTTACCAAGCTGGCGCGCCCTAACACGGAGCTTTCATTGGAAGCACTGGCAGATAGGGTAGCAGTTCTTGAGCAGCAGCTTGCAAACGGTGTTGCTGCAGCTCCAGTTAGCGAGAAACCCGCAGCTCCCGCACCCGCTCCTGTTGCCGCGCCGGCTCCCGTCTCTGAACCCGCACCAGCGGCGGCTCCCGCTCCAGTTGCAACCCCAGCGCCAACTCCGGCTCCTGCACCAGTCGCTGTGTCTGCACCTACGCCAGCTCCCGCACCGCAGCCTGCACCAGCACCCGCAGCCGCGCCAGCTCCGCAACCGGCGCCTGCGCCTGTTCCAAAAGAAGTTGACCAAGCAGACGCACTTCTCGTCAGACAGTGGAAAGAAGTCGGAAAGGTTTGCGCGTCTAAGAACGCCGCTCATGCAGCACTGCTGGTCAGTTCAACGCTCGAATCGGACGACGGCTCTGAGCTGGTAGTTACACTGCCCAAGGGCTCCTCGTTTGCTATGAGGATGCTCAGCGCGCCAGCAGTTTCCGAGTTTGTAAAAGAGTGCGTTGCCCAGGTCATGGGCCCACGTCGCATCAAATATGTTGAGTCGAGCCTCGCTGCAACGGCAATCTCGCGAGAAAAACGTGCAGCTCAGGTACCGGCTCCAGCCCCTGCACCCGCGCCTGCAATTTCAGCGGCTCCTGCTGCGCCCGTCGTACCAGCTCCTGAGCCAGTTACGCAGCCCACTCCTGCCTCTGTTCCCGCTCAGGTACCTGCGCCTGCTCCAGCACCTGCAGCTCCCGTTGCACCAGTGCCAGAGACGTCATATCCGATGCCTTGGGATGAGCCTGCGTCTGGCAGTGCGCCTACTGAGGCTCTCGACTACGATCAGGTACCTTACAGCGATGACGATGTGGCTGCAGTTTTGGACAACTCTGTTGAAGATGCTGTTCCAGCTTCAGTTGCACCCGCACCAGCGTCTGCATCCGCAGCGCCTGAACCCAAACCAGTTCCGGCTCCAAAGCCTGCTCCAGTACCAGCTTCACCAGAGGATATTGCTGCTCGTTCAGCGCTTCCGCCAGAGCTCAACAGCGTGGCAGACATGCTTGAAAAGGTATTTGGACCAGCGGTTTCTTTATCGGTAGAGAAGAAGCTGGATGCCGAAACTCCCGTAGACCCTGCAAACAACTAGAACTTCTCGCGATATTCTCGCGATATGACGCTTTGGTGCATGGCCTTTCATGTGCCAGCGCAAAAAGCGCAACTTGTCTAAAATAGTTATGACGATAGGAGAACATATGGCACGTGGTGGATTTAACATGGGCGGCATGAACCGCAATCAGATGATGGCTCAGGCTCGCAAAATGCAGGAGCAACTGCTGGAGGCCCAGCAGAAGGCTTCCCTTATGCAGGCAACCGCAAGTGCTGGTGGCGGCGCTGTTAAGGTAACCGCATCCGGCGACCTGCGTCTGACTAACATCACCATTGATCCTGAGGCAATTGATCCTGAGGATATTGAGATGCTCCAGGACATGATTCTGGCAGCCGTAAACGATGCTCTTGAGTCCGCAGAGTCTCAGGCATCTGCCCAGATGAGCGCAGTAACCGGCGGACTGAATATCCCAGGACTGTTCTAATCCATGGCGTTTGATACCACAAATGATGGCCGCGCGCTGCAGCGTTTGCTTGACGAACTAGGCCGCCTACCAGGTATTGGTCCAAAGTCAGCTCAGCGCATTGCCTACCATCTTCTAGAGGTTGATTCCGAGGAGGCTCGCCGTTTGGCGCAGGCTATCTTGGAGCTTAAGCAGCAGGTGCATTTTTGCCCTATCTGCTTCAACTACGCAAC
>CAKAPZ010000040.1 GCA_916720015.1 uncultured Atopobium sp.
TGTGATGCAAGATGATGTCTTCCTCAACAGGGGTTAAATCAGGGAAATCCTCGCGAGCATTATTAAGTGCATGGCGAGGGTGCGTAAATCCGTGCCAGTTGTCTGGCGCGGCCTCGTGATCGTGCCAATCATAGAGGTAGTAGTCATGCAGAAGCGCGCCACGTACAAGGGCTTGCTCGTCAACTTTGATACCAGTATTCATGGCAAAGGCAAGGCTGCTATAAGCAACCGCAATAACGTGGTCGAGAGTGCTGGTAGTTCCATGTTGTGTAAAAGTTGCAAGCTGGTAGAGTCTTCCGGACTTCAGAATAGGAGTCGAAAGCTCATCGAACCTCTCGCGAATTTTAGAAACGTCAACCAAAAAATATCCCATCAACTGTGCGCACACATCAGAATTTTGCGTGCGTACCTTAGCAATGTATCTATAAAAGATTAGTTAATCTGACGGTTACGTGCAATCTTTTTGGCTGAATGTTACGAAAACGAAAGAAAAGAAAACGCGCTCCCTGACAGTATAGAAAGTGCCGTTTACCTGCTCTTATACTTTCTCACTGTAGGGGCTCATGTGGTCCACCACAACGTTTACCACGCCAGGAAGACACCTAGCAGAATAGGCGTAGATGTCGTGGCAGGTGACCTCGCCATTTACTTCCAATGGCATAGGCGCTGTTGATTCAACGGTAATTTCTTTGCCGCTAAAGCTATTGAGGTAGGGTCTACCAAGCGAGTCTCCCGTGCGATCAAAGAAGCCAGAAAGCAGTGGGCGTACCAGCTTTGCAGTCATGTGAGTCTCAATGACAATAACCTCAAGCAGACCGTCATTCATCCGATTACCAGGGGCCAGTTCAATTCCTGCTTGCATCATGGAGCTGTTTGCAATAAGGCAACCAATGCCCTGAAGCTCATGCACTTTGCCATCAACAGTAATTTTGAAGTCGTGTACTGGCGGCATAAGGTTGGCTAGGGCTGCAGTAAAATACGCGGCTTCTCCAAAGGTTTGTTTGTGGGGGATAGCTGAACGCATAATTTCTGCGTCAAGGCCTGTACCGGCCATTAAAGGAACTCCAGCTACATGGGTTTCTCCCGATACTGTGGTCCAGGTAATCTCACCCAGATCAAGCTGTGCGGTCTGAAGGTTTCTACAGGCCAGCGCCAGTGCGTTGGGCTCAGGGGCGTTTCCAATACTTGCTGCCAGAAGATTAGCGGTTCCAGAAGGGAAGACCAAAATAGGTGTCTGGCATCCTCTAAGGCCATAGAGCAGGCTAGATACGGTGCCATCTCCGCCCGAGAGCACCACTACGTCAAAATCTTCAGGCCGAACAGAACTCAGAACCTCATCTGTGTGCCAATGGCTTTCAACTAGCTTTACCAGGCATTCGTCGCCGCTTTTCAGAAGAGCGCGCTCAAATTCAAAGATTGCGTCAGAGCTAAAACCCGAGCAAGGATTGTGAATGATGAGGGTTCTCATATATCCTCCGAAGATTTGCGACAAGCTGGTATATCATTTTGATACGAATGAGTGTATCGCTTTACGTTAGCTACTTAATCGGCAATTGGATGGACGCATTGTATATAGCAACCTCAGAAGAACTTTCCGCATTTTGTGAGCAAGCAAAGACTTCGCATATCCTTGCAGTTGATACGGAGTTTCTTCGCGAGAAAACCTACTTCCCCAAGCTTTGCCTGGTGCAGGTTTCCACAGGTTCAGAGATTGCTGCGATTGATCCCTTGCTTATTGATGACCTAACTCCGCTTAAAGAGCTCCTGGAAAATCCGCAGATTATCAAGATTTTCCACGCGTGCTCACAAGACCTTGAAGTTTTGCTAGAAAAAATGGATTGCGCATGCGCTCCTGTATTTGATACGCAGGTAGCAGCTGCATTTTTGGGCATGCGTCAGCAGGTGAGCTACGCCGGTCTGGTAGAAAATTTTGCTAACGTTAAGCTTGCTAAGGCTGAGTCTTTAACAGACTGGTCAAAGCGACCTCTTGATAAAGAGCAGCTGGTATATGCCGAGGATGACGTGAGATATCTTCCCGCAATCTACAATCAAATGGTCGAGAAGCTCATCAAGCTTGATCGTCTGAGCTGGGTAAAGCCAGAGATGGACCAACATACTAATATTGAGCAGTATCGCCGAGACCCCTATCAGGCATATCTCCGTTTAAAACGTTCTGGCTCGCTTACGCGCAGACAACTTGCTATTGCTCGAGAGGTGTGCGCCTGGCGAGAAGAAACTGCTGCTAAAAGAGATGTTCCACGTAAGTGGGTGCTTTCTGACGAACTCATTATTGAGATTTGTCGCCGCGTTCCTACAACACCAGATAGACTGCGCAAAATCCGCGGCACTGAGCAAATCTCTCAAGGTGGGGTAGTGCATCTACTAGATGCAATTAAGCGTGGACAAAAGACACCCGCAGATCAGTGTCCAAAAATCGAGCATCACGCTCATCCTTCAGCTGGCTCTGAAGGTGTTGTTGAGCTTATGTATGCTCTTATCAGGATTGTTTCAGAAAAAGAGGGAATTGCATCTCCGTTAATTGCCAATAAAGATGATCTTACTGATCTGCTTTTGGACAAGGCTGATGCAAGACTTAAAACCGGATGGCGCTATCAATTAGTAGGCAAGCAGCTTGTTGGACTGCTCAATGGCGAGGTAGGACTAACAGTTAAAAATGGTCGAGTAGAGCTACTGTAAAAGTAGCGTTTTACCTAGGTTTAAGCATGATTACTCTTACAAACCTGACTTTTTGTCCGGTGAGTTGGGTATACTCATCTCTATACATAGATAGGAGAAAAATATGTATTACTCAGGTGCGTTTATCCCATACATTGTTCTAGTAGTTGCCTCGTTGGTGCTCGGATTGGGTACTCAGTGGTACATCAAACATGAATTTAAAAAGTATTCTCTAGTTCCTTCAGGGTTTAATGCCACCGGTGCTTCTGTTGCTCGTACCATGATGGACACTAACGGAGCAGCCAATGTTGGCATCAAGAGAATTTCTGGTGAGCTCACCGATAACTTTGATCCACGTGACAATTGTCTGCACCTCTCTGATGCAAACTTCTCTGAGGGTAGCGTGGCTTCAGTTGCTGTTTCTTGTCATGAAGCAGGTCATGCTGTTCAGACCGCTAAGATGTACATGCCATCTCGCGTTCGTTCCGCTCTTGTTCCTGTTGTTAATTTAGCATCCGCAGCATGGATCTATGTCTTTATTGCTGGTGTCTTGCTAAATGTTTCAGGCATGACCGTGCTAGCAATTTGGCTGTATGCATTCACCTTCTTGTTCCATATAGTTACGCTTCCTGTAGAGATTGATGCTTCAAGGCGTGGATTGGCCTTTTTGAAGGCAAACGCTCCTGCAGGCTTTGACTACAATGGCGCTAAAAAGGTACTGATTGCCGCTGCTCTTACTTACGTAGCCGCTGCAATGGTTTCTGCACTCCAGCTTCTATACCTGCTTGGTTCTTCCAGAAGCAGGAATTAGTAATGGATCAGATTCAAGAGAAAGAAGATTCTGTTCTTTCAGTATCTGATGCTGTGCTCTTTGCAAAAAATGAAGTTGCCTCAATGCCATCTATGACGGTGGTTGGAGAGGTCTCTGGATTTAGGGGTCCAAACTATAAGTCTGGGCATTGTTACTTTGACGTAAAAGACCCTGTTAGTTCTATGGCAGTCATTGTCTGGTCAAAGATTTATGCTGCTAGTGGCATTACGTTGCAAGACGGCATGAAAATCCAGATGACAGGAAAGTTTGATATTTACGCTTCAAGCGGCAAGCTTTCTTTTCATGCGCGTACTATTCAGATCGCCGGAGAAGGAGACCTTCGCCAAAAGGTGGCACAGCTTGCTAAAAAGCTAGAAAAAGAAGGTCTTACAGACATTTCCAGAAAGCGCTACATTCCAGAGTTTTGTACACGCATTGGTGTAGTTACTTCACTTTCAGGCAGCGTCATTGATGATGTTAAGCGTACGCTTGCGCGCAGAAACCCTCTTGTAGAGCTTGAGGTATCTGGCTGCGCTGTTCAAGGTACTCATGCACCTGCAACTATTATTAGAGCTCTCCAGGTTGCTGCAACTACACGGCCAGATGCAATCTTGCTGGTGCGTGGTGGTGGCTCATTCGAAGACCTTATGTGTTTTAATGACGAGGGAGTGGCGCGCGCTATTGCTGCATGTCCAGTTCCTGTTATTACGGGCATTGGTCATGAGCCCGATACTACCATTGCAGATATGGTTTCTGATAGAAGAACCTCAACGCCAACTGCTGCTGCAGAGTCTGTGGCTCCCGCTATTAGTGAGTTACAAACTACGTTTAACAACAGAATTTCTCGCCTTGGAAATGCTACAAGAAAGATTTTGCAGTTCTATAAAACGGGACTTACAACTGTTGGGCAACGCTCCAACTTGGCAATGAAAAATGCTCTAGCAAGTAAACAGTACCAGCTAGAGAAGCTATCAGATCGTCCTTGTTTGAAAGACCCTGCTTATATTATTTCTACAAGAACAGAAGACCTTAATCAGACTGAGCAAAGGCTTATGGACGCTCTGCCAGCGCTTCTTTTAAGAAAGAAAGAGATGCTTTCTGTTGAGTCGCAAAGACTTACCAGAGCCAGTGCTGCCATGCTTCATCCATATGAGGCTTCTCTTTCTTCGCTTGCAGGAAAACTAGATGCACTTTCTCCTTTAAAGGTTCTTACAAGGGGATATGCATATGTCCAAGATGAAAAGGGGTCTGTCATTAAAACGGCCAAAGATGCTTCGGTTGGAGATTCTTTGCTGGTCAAAATGACGGATGGAACAATCAAGGCAACTGTTTCTGATATTGAGCTCTCATAGATTAGGGGAACAACATGGATACTAAGAAGACCGAAGAGCTGACTTTTAAAGACGCTTCTATTGAACTTGAGCAGATTGTACGTAAGCTTGAGGGCACAGACCTGGAGCTCGAGGAGTCTTTGGCTCTGTATGCTCGTGGTGTTGAACTGGTTAAAGACCTTCGTGGAAGACTTGATACGGCAGAGCAAAAAGTCAAGGTTCTTCTTGATGAGTCTCAGGCAGGAGCTGCAATTACAGATACTACCGCAGCACCTTCTACTGCATATTTAGATGAGTAAAGGAGAGGCTATGTCTGACTGCATTTTCTGTAAGTTAGCTAACAAAGAAATTCCTACAGATTTTCTCTATGAGGATGAAAACGTTGTAGCTTTCAATGACCTAAATCCTCTTATGCCCGTGCATGTTCTTGTTGTGCCAAAGGGCCACTATGACAACATCATTGATGGTATTCCTGCTGCAACACTTGAGAGTGTTACTAAAGCTATAGCTGTAGTAACAGAAAAGACAGGAATTAGGGAGACTGGATTCCGTGTAATTACCAATACCGGAGAACACGGCGGACAGTCAATCAACCACGTCCACTTCCACGTTTTAGGTGGCAAAATGATGGACGATTCAATGGGCTGTAAATAAAAATATTCAAGTTTTTTGCTCGTCTATTTAACTCCGGGGTATTCTGGGGTTTATGATGTCATGCGGTTATGTTTGTTTGAAGTAGGAGAGGAAGACTTAGTAGTCTTTTCTGCTTCACGGAAAGAGGAGTCACATGAACGTACTGGTTATCAACGCAGGTAGCTCATCTCTTAAGTATCAGCTTCTTGACGTTGACACCCGCGAGGTTTACGCAAAAGGAAACTGCGAGCGTATCGGTATCGAAGGTTCTTTTGTTGGTCACGAGGAGCTTGGTGGAGAGAAGCAGAAGCTTGAGGTTGCTCTTCCTGATCACAAGACTGCTATTAAGCATGTCTTTGACATCCTTAAGACTATTGATAAGCCAATCGATGGCATTGGTCACCGTGTTGTTCAGGGTGGTTGGTACTTCCCAGAGTCTGCTGTTGTAGACGATAAGGTCTTGGCTCAGGTCCGTGAGGTTGCTCCACTTGCTCCTCTTCATAACTATGCTGAGGCTGATGTTATTGAGATTTGCCGCGAACTCTTCCCAGAGGTCGGCAATGTAATCGTTTGCGATACTTCTTTCCACTTCAATATGCCAGAGAAGGCACATCGCTATGCTCTTCCTCGCGATGTTGTTGATAAATACCACGTCCGTAAGTACGGTGCTCACGGTACTTCTCACCGCTACATTTGGCGTGCAACCAATGAGTTTACCAACGGTCAGACTCACAAGCTGGTTAGCTGCCACCTTGGTTCTGGTGCTTCTCTTTCCGCTATTGAGGATGGTCGCGATCTTGAGACCACCATGGGTCTTACTCCACTTGATGGCCTTATCATGGGCACTCGTTGCGGCACTATTGACCCAGCTACTGTCTTCTATCTTTCTCGCGTTGGTGGTTACTCCATCGATGAGATTGACACTATGATGAACAAGCAGTCTGGCCTTCTCGCTCTGTCTGGTCATTCCGATTCTCGTGATATTGAGGATGGCGCTCACGCTGGCGATAAGGACTGCCTGCTTGCACTTGATATGTTCTATTATCGTACGTCTCAGCTCATCATGGAGATGGCTCAGGCTATGCATGGCTTTGATACCATGGCATTCTCTGCTGGCATTGGTGAGAACTCCGATGAGATGCGTCTTGGCGTTGTCAAAGAGCTTGAGTGGATGGGTGTCAAGATTGATGAGGAGAAGAACAAGGTTCGCTCCGGTGAAATCCGTGACATCTCTGCTCCAGATTCAAAGGTACGCGTCCTGGTTGTACCTACCAACGAGGAATACATGATTGCTCTTGACGTTCAGGAGCTTCTGGGTAAGTAGGCTTTCCTTACAATCCAAAAAAATATTAACTCCCGCACTTCGTGTGGGAGTTTTTTTATGGAGATATAGATAGTTCTTTGACATGAGTACTTTAGAACTTTATATTTTTAAGTAAGAAGTTAGAGTTTCAAAGAAATTTTATTGTTTTGTACAGATATTTGTGTGCAGATAAATAAATCTTTGAACTAGCTGTGAGGAGCATCATGCAGTCTAAGGGTTTAGTTAACAGGTCTTTGAGCTTTGCGGTTATGTTTGTGCTCACTGTATTTGCTGCGCTCACTGTATTCAACACAAAGGCACAAGCTGTTGAGTACACACCAACTATTTCAAATGCTAGCTATACAACATTAGTTGGTAGTAACGTGCGTGTAAATTTTGATTATGCGCTCAACAATGGTGCCCCTGCACAACCAGGTGATACCTTTACTATTATGCTTCCTCCAGAGCTAGAGAATAATACTCCAGCTCCTTTTGAGGTTATGGGTGTAGATGCAAACGGAAATAGTATTTCTGTTGGTACGGCAACTCCTACCAGTAACCCTAATACCATGACTGTTACCTTCAATAACAATATTGCGGGTCTTCTTAACGTTCATGGCCAGATGTTTTTCTCGCTCAATTGGTCAAGCGCAATTGCACAGAGAGGCAATGGCAGCACTACGCTCAATATTGGTAACACCAGCCTTAACATGACGTATGGCGGTTCTATTGCTGCAATGGATACTGCAATTACTAAGTACAACAGAACTGGCGCAACTGCAGAGACAACCTATACGCTTCCTTCTGGTGCAACTATTACAACTGGAAATGATTATTACGTTACCAGCTGGGTTGTTAACCTAACTCCATCTGATATCACCCAGGTTGGTCTGCTTAATGCCACTGTTAAGGATCAGATTGTAAATCCTTATACCGTTGATGCATCAAAGCTTACTGGTACTGGCGTTAATCCTTCAGATGAGCTTGCTGGTCCATATCTTAAGCACTCTTTTGTTCTCCACCTTGTTAACGGTGCTGTTCAGACGCTTTCTGCGGATCAGATTCTTCCTGCAATTACCTTTACTCCTAATGGTTACACTCTTGATTTTGCTCGACTCAATAATCAGGTTAACTTTGCTGGTTTCCAACCACTTATCCAGGATTGCTGGCTTGAGTACAAGACCATTGTTCCAGCCAACGTTACCCAGGTAGACAATAGAGCAACTCTTGATTTTGATGGCAACACTGATAACTTCACTCGTGAAGGTTGGTGGATTAACCCTCGCGGTGCCGGTACTGCAACTGGTGATCAGCAGGTAAGTGTTTCTGTGTCTAAGGTTTGGGATGACCAGAATAACGTTGACGGCACTCGTCCTACTTCAGTTACCGTACACCTTTATGCAGACGGCGTAGACACTGGTAAGAGCGAGGTTCTTTCTGACACAAATGGTTGGACTGCAACTTTTAGTAACCTCGATAAGAATCAGGCTGGCACTACAACAGCTATTACGTACACCGTTGTTGAGGATGAGGTTGAGGGATATACCGCTGAGGTAACAGGTGATGTTACCAGTGGCTTTACTATTACTAATACTCACATTCCTCCAACTCCAACCACTCCACCTTCAGAGACTCCTAAGAAGCCAAAGCAGCCAAAGAAGAAGGAGCCTAAGCTTCCTTCAACTGGTGATGCTTCCTTTGCTGCAGAATCTGTAGCAGCTGCATCTTCTGTTCTTATT
>CAKAPZ010000041.1 GCA_916720015.1 uncultured Atopobium sp.
GCTCTCTAACTGCTGCTATTCAGTTCCTGCGTGAGGCTGGCGTCAAGGATATTCGTTGCTTGACCATTGTTTCTTGCCCTGAGGGCGTTAAGGCAACTCTGGACTTTGACCCAGATGTACGTCTCTATACCTGCACTGTTGACCGTCAGCTGAGCCCAAATGCTTACATTCTCCCAGGACTTGGCGATGCAGGCGACCGTATTTACGGTACCAAGTAATTAATCTAATTCAAGTAGTTGGGCACAAACTCACGCTTACCTATCGGTGAGCGTGAGTTATTTTATAGTCAAGACACTGTAATTTTTATCTTTGCACAGGTAGATCAGTTATATTTGTCTAGGACTAAAACACTCTAGTCAATCACCGATTTTTAATTGTGTAATTCTAGTAACAATTAGATAATATATAAAAATTAAATAAAATTCTAAAATTTGATAGCTAGCTTCTTGTGCTAATGGAGATACATCAAATCCTTTGGGGAGGGTGACAATATGACTCCTAATGTGCCGCGCATAGTCCAACCATCTCAGTGGCTTGAGATGGTTGGTATGGGAACCCTTCAGGATTATCAAGATTGCTTTTCTCGTGAGATGGATATTCCAATCCACCTACTCGATAGAAATGGAAAATCACTTTTAATACCGTCAAAGAAATTATTTTTTTGCGACTTTGTTGAGATGAGTAGCCATCATAAATGTAGTGGCGTAAATAGAATAGATGTTAAAGATGTTGCCAGCCGGTTCGATAAGACTCATAGCTTTGAACCATTAGTAAAGTGCTGTGATTATGGTATTGCAAGTTTTCTTGCCCCTATTTATTTCAATGGAGAACTGATTGCGTTTTGGCATTGTTCTGGATTTACGTTTGATGATTCTCCTCATGCTAAACAGCTAAATCTAAAATTTGATTTACCTATTTTGAGTCATGAAGAATTTTCAAGAGCTATCAATAGCTTGACAATTGTATGTCGTCTATTGGACATTCATTTCGAATGTGACGCGATTTCAGAAGAGTCTTTGGGACTTAAGTGTAATCCAATATCAAATCTATTAACTCAACGAGAAAATGAAGTTGCATCACTTGTGTGCTCAGGTATGTCAAATGCGCAAATCGCAAATAGGCTTTTTGTAAGTGAAAAGACAGTAAAAACCCATTTGAGCAATATCTTTTCGAAGTTGGGTTTGAAAAATCGAGTTCAACTTATTTGTGAATTCGCTCCTGCAGCATTAGATTCATAGTAAAAATAGAGGTTCTGTAATGTATAGACCACGAGTTCTCTTTGTGTGTACGGACGAAGAAATCAGAAAAAGCTTTAAACAAGAGCTTATTTCATTCGGTTACGAAACTATTCTTTGTTATCGAGGAGAAGAAGCGCTAAGAATTATTGACGATCAAGTCGTGGACGTATTGATTTTTTCTGTCGAACTTCAGGATATGAATGGGTTTGAGGCTTGCCGTTTAGTTCGCCAGAAATTTGATTTCCTTTCTTGTCCTGTTGTTATTCATGGACCACAAGATTCTGATCAATTAAGACTTGCGGCATTTAGAGCTGGCGCGAATATTTTTATGTTTGCGCCAATAAAGTTCGATAGACTTCATTATGTTCTTTCGCTTCTCGTTAATGGTCGCCGCAGGTACAAGAGGAGTCTCCCCGCAGAGGAATTTTTAAGAATAGTCGACAGAGAATACTGTGCAGGAAAAGAAATAGAAGATTGCATTACTACTGATACTGGTAGTATCCGCAAATCGGATATTCTACGTTGGACAAATATTCTTGCAAAGGAAAGTGGTCTTTCTAAAGAACAGCAATTAATTGCTCATGAAATGATTAATTACACACTTGATTTACTTACAACATACGGTTCTATAAAAAATGTCCTTACATACCTTAATGAGTTATGGGCTGGGACTAGTATTTGGTTTGAATTTAAAAAACTGTTTGAATTTAGCAATGGAAACTTACGTCTTGATACTGTGGACGTTCATACAACGGACGGCATAACGGGCCTCGTCCTATTATTGTGCGTTAATTTGTTATCAGGAAAAGCTCCAGCAGAAGCAATTTCTTCACTCTATGAGATTGAAGAAATTAATGTCGATGAAGTAGAGGTCCTCAATCGAGTTATATCTGCTGATTCGTTTATGAATCAAATTTTCAATCAGCTTGAGTAACTAAAATGGGGTATCGCTTCCGATATAACATTTGATTTTTTTATCAGTTAGGACTTTTTTGAGCTTTGCTAGAGTATGCGAAGGTGTGGGCTGAGTGTCCTTGAACTTATAATCTAGGTCTAGCTCTTCCCACTTGGAAACACCTAGGCGATGGAACGGTAAGATATTGAACTCATCTAGACCAATGTCGTTCATGAAGTCAGCAACTTTGGCAAAATTTTCTTCAGAATCATTAAAACTTGGAATAATAGGAGCTCTTAAGATAAGTCGCGTTTTGCTTCCTGAATTCGCAAAAGCACGAATGTTATTAAGAATACGCTCGTTCCCAATTCCTGTATATGCTTTATGGAGCTCAGAATCCATACATTTCAAATCATTAAAAGCAAAATCCATATAACGCATTATCCGCAAATACACAGCAGTGTCAGCAAGAGCTTCTGTTTCGATAGCTTTATGGATATACAATTCTTCACAACATTTAAGAACAGATTCAAGAAATTCAGGTTGAAACATAGGATCACCACCAGAAAAAGTTACGCCTCCTTTTCCTGACCAATAGTGACGGTCTCTTTCGAGAATATACATAATCTCGCTGACGGTGTACTCCTTTGAAATATTAACGAGTGCATCATTTAGGCAAGCGTTAACACATTCAAGTGATTGGCAGTTATGGCATAACTGCCAATCAAAAATCATCGGGTGATTTTCATCTTGAGAATTGTTGCGTACCGCTCCATAAGGACAAGCTTGGATGCATCGAACACAGGGCCTATCTTTGGAATTGATACATTTAGATCCGAAAAAAAGCTTTCCTTGTTGGTTGAGAAAACTTTCAGGATTACAGCACCATGCACAGCGTAAAGGGCATCCGGACATAAAAATGAGTGTCCTGCATCCTGGACCGTCATGGACGCTAAACGATTGAATATCAAAAATGCGACCCTTTAGTTCGCTGCAGCCCTGATTTAAGGGAGCAGAAAGACTTCTTCTCATTAGAACCTCCCCGGAAACCCTTTTGACTATCAGTAGAATTATCGAAATAAATTTATATAAATATGTACAGCTATAGTCCTATTTAGATGCTTATTTTGAAGTTAGGAGATAAGACTTTTGTACTAGGAAGTTCCGTAGTCTGATTTTTGTAAAGAAAGATACAACTTTTTATTAGGAATTTCGCCTGATGTAAATCAAGACCTCTTCTTTAAAAATCATTTTAACGGCAGGCTAAAGGGGCTTGCCAAGAATGTTTTAAGGGAGGCTTGGAGATGGCAACACTTCAACCGATGAAGCTGAGCGAGGTTCTTGCTGAGCGCGGTCTTTCCCTTGAGAGCCACGCAAACGGAGAAGCACCAGCTGAAATCACCGATCGAGAGATCAAGAGGGAGCCAACCCCACGAGCTAACTACCTCCGCGATATCTACTTCGACACACTCTCTTCGCTGGACATCCAGGAGTCCTATTGGTACTCCCGTGCAGCTATGGAGCATGAGGGCGAAGTTCCTATCATGCGTCGTGGTTATGCTCTAAAAAGCGTATTTGAACATTTGGATACGCCAATTTGGCCACACGAGCAGCTTGTTGGTGCAAAGGCGGGATTTTACCGCGGTTCTGCTCCGCTGCCATGGCTGACAGAGAGCTTCTTTATGGACAAGGATTCTGACCTGTATAAGGCTGCCCTAGATACAGGCGCAGAGTCCAGCGCAGAGGTCTCTCATTTTGGCGCAGGTGGAGGAAATGTAACAAAGAGCTTTGGAAATGTTGTTTCTGTCGGCGGAAAGTACGGAGTTCGTCTTGAAAACGTACCAGCGATGCATCGTCTCGCATATGCATGGGCAGGCAAGTCTGTAGAGGACGTCGCCCGCAAATATGAGCAGATGGTACCTGAGTACAAGATTAAAGAAAACATCATGAAGTCTGTCGTCAGTAATTTTGACTCCGGCTTTACCATTCCTCAGGGACGCGAAGTTATGAATTACTACTTCGTCCTGGAGCATGGCTTTGATGAACTAATTGAGATTTGTAAAAAACGTGCAGGTGAAGTAGCTGGCGAGCCTGGCGGCGACGGAATCTCTGGCATGGATAGGCTGTATTACTACACCTCCATGGGTCTTTTGGTTCAAGGTCTTTCAAAGTGGTTCGATAATTATGGACGCGAAGCTGATCGATTAATTTCTATCACTAATGATGAGAATGAAATCGTGGAACTTGCGGAGATTTCTGAGCGTCTTCATCGCTTGGCTCACGAGAAGCCTAAGACATTTAAGGATGCTTTCCAGACTATTTATCTCCTGCATCTAGCTGAACTCAACGAAGATGCAATGTCAGGTCTTTCACCAGGACGCATTGGTCAAGTTCTCTATCCTTATTTCGAGCAGGATATTGAGAATGGAACCATCACTGAGAAAGAAGTTGAGGAGTGGCAAGAGCTTTATCGTGTCAAGATGACCTGCATTGATGCATTTGCATGCACAGGTGTTGTTGGTGGCGTTCTATCTGGCAATACATTTAATAATGTTTGTATTGGTGGCGTAGATCGCGACGGTAAATCTGCCGCCAATCGTCTTGAAATGATTATGCTTGACGCAGGCATTAATTGCCAGACCACTCAGCCAACGCTCTCTTTGCTCTATGATGAGTCTGCTCCAGAAGAATTCATTATGAAATGCATGGAGTGCGTAAAGACAGGTGCTGGTTATCCTGCAATCATGAACAACCGTATTGCAATGGAGTTTTTGATTAATCAGTACGGTCATGAAGGCATGACAGTTCAGGAAGCACGTGCTTGGTCAGTTGGTGGTTGCCTTGAAACTTCTCCTGGCACATGGATGCCTCTGCATCTCAACGGAAAGCTACACTGGATTCCTGGCGGATCTGCTCAGCCTACATCTGTTGGCATTCACTTCATTAACAATCCTAAGATTCTTGAACTTGTTTTAAATAATGGCTTTGATAAGCGTACGGGACTGCAGGTCTTCCCACCGCACGACAAGTCTTTTGAAACATTTGAGGAACTTGATGGACAGTTTAAGGCTTATTACCAGAAGGCTTGCGAAGTATTGAACAAGTGCATGAATATTCAGCATGATGTATGGCGCAAGTTCACCCCATCTATGGTTAACTCACTTCTCAAACCAAATTGTCTTGAAAAGGGTCTTGGTATTGCTCAAAAGGGCTATCGCTACAACTCCACATTTAATATTGAGTGCTGTGGAACTTGTAACCAAATTAACTCTATGGCAGCAATTAAAAAGCTGGTATACGAAGACAAGAAGTATACGCTTGACCAGCTTAAGGACGCTCTTGACAATAATTTTGGATATAAGACTTCAAAGGAAGTCGGTTCTGAATCTCTCAAGGATCAAGAGAAGCGTGCTGATGATGACGGACGTTATGATGAGATCCACGCAGATTGCCTTAGGGCACCAAAATATGGAAATGACGATCCATACGTTGATCAAATGCTCTATGACTGGGAGCAGTGGTTCTGCAATGACTTGCCATCAACAATAGAGAATCTATATGGTGAGCCATATTATGTCTGCCAGATGTCTGTCTCCACGCATGGTCCAGAGGGTGCTGTTACTGCTGCAACAGCAGATGGCCGACTCCAAGGAACTACGTTCGCAGACGCTTCAATGTCTGCCTATCCAGGCACTGATACTCATGGACAGTATGCGCTCTTTGAGTCTGCAACTGGTTGGGACCACTCAATGTCTCAGAACAGTCAGATGAATCTTAAACTTCATCCAAGTGCCGCAAGAGGTATTGAGGGATCTAGGAAGTTGATGGACCTCACCAGGGCATATATGCGTAAGGGTGGCTTCCATATCCAATACAACATTATTGACTCCCGAGTTCTTAAAAAGGCACAAGCCAATCCAGAGAACTATCGAACGCTTCTTATTCGTGTAGCAGGCTTTACGCAGTATTGGGTGGAAATTGGTAAGCCAATCCAGGATGAGGTTATTGCTCGTACAGAGTATGAATCCATCTAACTTCGAGTGCTTGAAAGGAGACTCTAATGTGCAAGTATCGTGACTGCGATTTTTATATTCCCATCGATGTTGTTAAGGGCATCGATCATGCTCATGGTGACGTTGTTGTAATGGGCGATGATGAGATTGATGATGCCGAATTTGTACCAGCCCACAAGTGCAAGTTTTGCTCACACTATCAGGCATCTGAAAAAAATATGGGAATTTGTAGCGGTTTTGAAACTGAGTATTGGGCGTTTGCCGAGAATGGAGCTTGCAATTGCGAGGCATTCGAAATGGCAGCAGAGGCCATTAAGGCTTAAACCATACTAATCATCCTTCTCAGGAAGGCGCCTCGGATTCTCGGGGATACCGAGGCGCCTTATTAATTGCAAATGATTGGGGGCATCTTATGAAAGATGCTAAGTCGACCTCTCGAAAGGTAGTATTAGCAGCCTTCCTTGCTTGCTTCTGTTTATTTGGTTTCCGCTCGACCTTTTCAATTCTTCAGGTCCCTATGGGAAAAGACCTAGGATGGACTGGATCTCAGTTGTCTATGGGATACTCTCTTATGATGATGGTTTATGCGGTAACTGCCTTTTTTGCAGGCAAGATTGTTGATAAAAGTGGCTGCCGTCCTGTTTATTTTGCCGGAGCCGTGTTTTGTTGCCTTGGAATGGTGGCCACTTCGTTTATTAATGACATTTATATTTATTTCTTTACTTATGGCGTGTTTGCTGGAATTGGTACAGGCATGTTGTGGGTATCTTCGACAACATCATGTCGTAAATGGTTTATAGGTGATCGATACTCAACCGCATGGGGAATTGCCTTCGCCGGCGCTCCTATCTCACAAGTATTACTAACCTTATTCATGAAGCCATTCCTTGCTCAAAACGCATCAGCTTGGCGTACTGTTATGTTGATTATGGGCTTTGTATTTTTGGCGCTGCTTTCAGTTTCAGCGCTTGTAGCTCAGCGTAATCCAGGTGATCTTGGATTGGAGCCATTTGGCCAACTCCCACAAAAGAAGGAAAGAAAGGCTCATGACTTCACAGTTGCAGAGGCATTTCGTACCAGAGCGATGTGGTGTGATATTTTAGCCTTCCTTTTTGCCATGCTTGGAGAATTCCTGATTTGGTCCCAAATTGTTAAGTACTGGACCGTAAATCTGAGCATGGATTTAGGAACTGCCTCCAATATGTATATCATTATTGGAGTATGTGGAATATTTACCATGCCTCTACTAGGTAAGGTTGCCGATCGACTTGTTAAGTCAAAGGGAAATGAGCCGGAGGCAAGACGACTTGTTCTTATTGCCGGGCCAATTGTAGGCGCAATTGGTTGTGTTCTTCTCTTGATGATGAAGGCGGATCAATTATGGCTGGGCGCAATTTGCTGTGTTCTATTTGCTTGTTACTGGGCAGTTGAGCCAGGTGGTTGTGCTGGCTATGCTGGCGCAGTTTTTGGAAATAAATATTTCGGCAAAGTTTGGGGATTTGCAACGCTAATTGTAATGTTTGTAGGTCCAGCAACTGGATCTTTTATGGGCGGTTTTTTGGCCGATATGACAGGCAACTACACCGCGTCAGTAATCTTTGCTCTTTGCGGATTTATCCTTTCTGCAGTCATGGCCCTACTACTTCCGAAGGAAGTTAAAGCTCCCGTTGTAAGCGAAGAGGCTCAACTTGAGTTTTATAAAGCATCGGTAGCGATTTAGGGTTAAGTTAGACCCCTTCCCGCACGCGCAAGAGATAAATAATTTCTTGCGCGTGTTTGTTTTTATTGATTGGGCCTGAATATAAATAACTAAAAGAAACTACTTAAGTAAGCATATCAAGACACATTTCTCTTGCTGTATAAATACTTACTGAGAAAAGCGACATAACAGCAGTTTATTAGTGTTATAGTTGAGTAGAACAATAACGGCAGCTAACACGAAATGTGTCAGTAATGTGAGATTTTGAGCATAGGTCAATTATTTGATTTTGTAATCGTGACTATGCATTCATTTAGTGCTAGTATCGC
>CAKAPZ010000042.1 GCA_916720015.1 uncultured Atopobium sp.
GACTTTCCCACAATGGAGAGAAACTCCTGAACCTGCTCTTTTTCAGTTGCCATTACAACTCCTTATCTGTCTGTGAGTCCAAGCTCAAAGACACTTACTGCACAATGAATTAACGCGTCTCTTTGACCTTATGCTGAGCCATAAGCTGCTCAATCTGCTTCTGAATTTCATCAAGCGTAGAGGCCATAAAAGGACGGTTGATGTCTACAAATTCAAATCCTGAAGGATGGCTTACCCAAGCGCCTTCAAAAAGTAGGCGAAGTGCTTTGCCCTGTCGGATGAGTTTGTAGCTTTTAATCTTGGTATAAGGAACGACAAGTGCTTTTCTCTTGTCGGATTTTGCAAAGATAAATACGTGTTTCTGACCAAAATCAATAACATGAATACCACTGGCAAAACGACTAAAACGCTTTCCCATGGCACGTGATGCAAACCACGTAATAGTGAGTCCTGCAATAACGCCAACAAGACCCAAAATATTGCCGCTTACATTGGCGTAAACCCAAAAGAAAAATGTCAGAGCAAGAGCAGCAAACGCCATAAGCAAGTACAGAATTCCCTGAACCATCAAACGAGTTCTGTCTTCAAGAACTTCTAGAACTAACTGATCTTCAGGAAGCTCTGGAGCAGGCTTTTTGTCAACGCTAAGGCCAAACATATCGCCAAGCACTGACTCAGTAACACTTTTGTTGTTCTTCTCGTCTGCCATGTTTTTCCTTGTTGTGAAGCTTTTAAAAGGGCGCCCGCGGGCTTTCCACGAGCGCCCTAAGAAACCGTAGAGCTGAGTAGGTACTACAGAAATCTAGGCTTAGGCAAGACCAAAGAGTGAGCCGATGCCGTAGATGATAGAACCAACGATGTTGTAGTCAACGTTAGGGAAGGATGCCTCTGCAATTCCCAGCTGAGCAAATGCAGGATAGAGAATCAGAGGACCAGCGGTCAGGAAGATACCAACCAGGAAGGAGCCAAGAAGAGCACCGCGCCATCCACCGTAAGCGTAACCACAAACGCCGCAAGTACCACCAGAGAAGAAGCAGATGCCTGCTGCAGGAATCATGATGGTTGGGCTGTGGAATGCAACCATAAGTGCCATTGCAACAAGGCCGCCAAGGAAGGAGCCAATGAAGCCGATGATGACAGCGTTTGGTGCAAATGGGAAGATTGCAGGACAGTCGACTGCAGGACGTGCATCTGGAATGAGCTTCTCGGAGATGCCGACAAATGCAGCGGTGATCTCAGCGATGAACTGACGGACGCCGTAAACAAGAACGGACATACCAGCAGCAAACTGAAGACCAGCAAGGAATGGCCAAATCCACCACATGTCGTTACCAAAGTAGCTGGTGAATGGCTTGTTGTTTGCAAGAGTGTCGCCAAAGTGACCGGTGACAAGGCATGCAATAGTAACAACGTAGAACAGAACAATCATGAAGAGAGCAACGGAGAAAACAAAGTCCTTGAAGAGCTTGAAGAACTCTGGGAGCTCCTTAGCCTCTTTCTCGCCGTCCTCCTCGTTCTTCTTAGCAAAGAGCTTTCCAACGTAACCGGAGAATGCATAACCGATGCAGTTGAAGTGGCCGATTGCGATGGAATCTCCACCAACAAGCTTGTTTACGAATGGCTGGCACAACGAAGGTAGCGCAGCACCGCAGAAGCCGAGGATGACACCACCAAGAACAATGGTGACCCACATTGGGAGACCAAGAGCAATGAAGACCAGTGCAAGTACGCAGGAGAAGTACAGGAAGTGCTGACCAGTCAAGAAGACGGACTTGAATGGGGTAATCTTGGCAAACACAAGGTTCATGATGAAGCCAAGGACCATTACAAGAGCAACCTCAGTACCATAGGTATTCAGTGCAAGAGCAGTTGCGACCTCAACCTGGGTTACAACGCCCTTGACAGCGAATGCACGACTAAACATATCGCTGAAGATATTGACCTGAGCGGACATAGCGCTAGAACCAATGTTGAAGATCATGAAGCCAATAATGGTCTTCACAGTTCCGGAGAAGACGTCCACAGCGGACTTCTTCTGCAGCAAGAGGCCGACAAGAGCAATAATGCCCATGATGACGGCTGTGTCTCTGAGCTGCATGAGAATTGCATTGAGCATGCGTAATCCCTTTCAGCAAATAAACCGACGAACCTACTCAGATAAGTTCTCTCAATCAAGTGACAAGTACCTCTTGTCAAAGGTTTGGCGAGAGCTTCTCGCCGAAGGCAACTCATGTTGCGTATGACGAGAAGCTCCCGCCAAAAAGATACAAAGGGGAGCTTATGCGTTGTGCTCTGCGAGCCAAGCGGTGAGCTTTTCCTTCATCTCTACCTTGTCGACAATGTTGGTGATACCAACTGCAGAAGGAACGCGATCGTCAGCATTGAGCTCATCAGTGAGGTCAGACATGGTAATAACAAGATCGCCATTGAAACCAATCAGGGAATCCAGATTACCGTGCTCAGTCTCGATTGGAAGATCATTCTCTTTGATGACCTGGTCAATCTTGATCTTGAGCATCATGGAAGAACCCATACCTGCACGGCAGCAAACCAGTGCGTGGAACTTCTTATCAGCCATTACAACCTACCTTCCTTTGCGTGGACAAGGTCCACAACATCTTTTGGTGACTGAGCTTTTTCAAGCTGAGCAAAGAAATCTGGATCGCTCAGCAATTCAACAAGGGACTGAAGGGCACTAAGGTGGCCTTCACTATCTTTTGCTGCAAGTGGGAAAAGAAACTTAACTGGATCGTTGTCTTTGCTGCCAAACTCAACAGAATCCTTAAGCACGGTAATGCCTACTGCAGGCTCAAGTGCGCCGGACTCAGGACGTGCGTGAGGAAGAGCAACATGCTCGGTAATAACAATATAAGGGCCGAGTTCGTTGACTCCTTTAATGATGTCATCAACATAGCCCTCAGTTACTTTTTTGTTATCAACGAGTGGTTGTGCAGATTTTCTAATTGCATCTTCCCAGTTAGAAGCTACAACATTGAGCTGCACCAGGTCTTCGGTAAGGAGATCACTTAACACAGCGCTACCTTGCCTTTCTCTTTATGAGACACATTGGCTCAAAGCCGTCTCATGACAAGTCTTAATAACTTGATAATATGCCACGAAACGTTCTTAACTTCAATCAACTTTACTAAAACAGTAATCAAAGTTGTTCATATTTTTTCAGCGCATCTTTTGTCCATGTAGCTATACAAATGTTCATGTTTTTATGAACGTAATCGAAGCGCCTTCTATTATCCCATGTAAAGTTTATATGTTAAATTTTTTATAATCTAAAACATTCATATATATTTACACTATTATTTTCCGAAATATCTTGATATCCTTCTTCTGATGTTCTATTTTATTGATGAATGAACATTCAAAGAAAAAATGTTGCTCATAAAGGGAGGGCATTTATGAAGAGGAGTAAGGCTTACGTAGATTCACGTCGCGAGGCAATTACTGAGTTGCTAGAAAAAGAGGGACAAGCAAGTGTTTTAGAGCTTGCTGATCACTTTGAGGTCTCTTCTTTGACTATCAGACGTGACCTGGACTTTCTTGAGAAGCGCGGCATCCTGACTCGTCAGTATGGCATTGCTACCCTGCTTAATCCTTATGGTCGTCCTTCTGGCTCAAGGCAGATTCGCTCTAACAAAGCAATTGCCCGCGAGGCCGCTCGCTACGTTGAGGATGGCGATTGTATCTTCATCAACACCAGCTCCGTTGCTCTTGGGATGCTTGAGTGGATTGAGGCTCACGACGTAACCGTTGTTACAAACAACGGCAAAGCTCTGTTGCTTGAGGACATCCACGATCTTTCTATCATCCTTACTGGTGGTGACATCCGTCCTCCACGCGCTTCCATGACTGGTGATACCGCTCTTGAGTGCATCCAGCACATTACCGCTGCTAAATGCTTCTTGGGCTGCACGGGTTTCTCGGGAGAATTTGGTCTTACTTCTGCAACAGCTCCTGAGCCAGCAATTAACGCTCAGATGCTCAAGCGCTCTAGAAAGCACTATGTTGTCGCAGATTCTTCTAAGCTAGGCACTACTTCCAACTTCCAATTTGGTTCTGCAGAAGACATTGACCTGCTCATTACTGATACAGGCGCAACTGATGAGCAGATCAAAGAGCTCAAAGCCGCAGGACTTAAGGATGTTGTCTGCGTCACTCCTTCTATTCTTCCTGCTAAGTAAGACTTGCGCTTTATTATTTCTTAAGCGAACACAAAAATGGCGGCCTTTTACAGGTCGCCATTTTACATCGTAAATTTTTACGTACAATCGGATCCAGCCACACGCACCCACCGAAGTTCAACAAGACTATCTGTCAAGCAGCTTACTGGCCAAATAGCGATTAGCAGCGATTAGCTTTCCAAAGCCTCAAATGACTTAAAGCCTTCGCCGATTGCCTCGTGCACCTCTGAAACAAATACCAGTGCATCGGAGTCAATCTCGGAAACGATAACTTTCAGCTGAACAACCTCCGTACGACCAAGAACGCACATCAAAACAGGCTTGTGCGCACCACTCCACAGTCCGCGCGCTTGAAGCTCCGTACAGCCACGATTAAGGTTATAAAGAATCTCGTGAGCGATTGCATCGTGCTCAGAAGAAATAATATAAACGCAACGCTCGGACCTTGGTCCGTCGATGACAAAGTCAATCATTTTTCCTGTAACAAAGATTGCCAGAGCAGAATACAGACCGTTTTCTAGCGAGAAGACCGGAATAGCCGCAATAATAATGACAATATCAACAACGATGATTGCGGTACCTGATGGAATACCAAAGCGCTTGGAAACCGCCTGAGCAATGATATCTGTACCGCCGGTATTTCCGCCCGCCCTAAATACAAGGCCAAGGCCAAAACCACAGATAATACTGCCCCATAGAGCAGCAAGCATAAGATCATTGGCGCCAAGAGCTGGTAAAAACGGTGCAAATAAATCGACAAAAATACTGGAAATCAAGAAGCCTACGACGCTCTTGAGCAAATATTTTCTATTTCCACTTTTTGCAACAAAAGCCATCAAAATGATATTCATAGCGATTGTTTGCATACCAACAGGCAGGTCAAATCCAAAAGGTAGCGCAACGGCCCTAATAACCGTTGCAAAACCGGTAATACCACCAGCAGCAAGTCCGTTTGGAACTTCAAAAACATCAAGGCCAACTGCAAAAATTGCACAGCCAAGGACGATAAAGAACGAGTCTTTAAAGGTCTTTTGCCAAGTAGATTTTTGCACACTAATCCTTTCCGCCAACAACCCAGCGATGATACGCAATGATGAACTGGTCAAGATCGCCGTCTGAAAGAACGGACTCTACATTTCCTGTCTCCGCGCCTGTTCTTAAATCCTTAATAAGTTGATAAGGATAAAGAACATAGCTCCTAATCTGATTTCCAAACGAGATTTCTCTCTTTGGACCACGAAGCTCATCAAGCTCAGCCTCGCGTTTCTCTTTTTCAATCTCATACAAACGGCTGCGCAAGATATTCATTGCTGCAGCCTTGTTCTGCAATTGACTGCGTTCGTTTTGGCAGGTTACTACTGTTCCTGTTGGAATGTGAGTGATACGAACTGCCGAGTCTGTAGTGTTGACTCCCTGGCCTCCTGGACCAGACGCATGATACACATCAATACGCAGGTCATTGGGATCAATATCAACCTCAATATCTTCAGGAAGAACAGGTAAAACTTCTACGCCAGCAAATGATGTCTGCCTGCGTTTTTTATCGTCAGTAGGAGAAATTCTTACCAGACGATGTACGCCCTGCTCTGCACGAAGCATGCCATAAGCGTTCTTACCGCTTACGGTAAAGGTAGCACGGTCAAGACCAATAACCTCTGCAACGGGCGCGTCGTTAATGTCAACTTTCCAACCACGGCGGTCACAATATTTGAGGTACATGCGAAAAAGCATCTCGCACCAGTCTTGAGACTCAAGACCGCCTTGACCTGGCTTAATGGTAACAATCGCATCACCATGATCAAGCTCATCAGTAAACCAACTTGAAAGCTCAAGCTCAGACAAATCTTTTTCAAGGGATACCGCCAGCGCTTGAGATTCATCAAGCGACGCCTGATCTTCAAGTTCTGTTCCAAGCTCAAAGGCAGCCTCGGCATCACCGAGTTTCTCTTTAGCCCTATCAATACCAGCAACATCATCGCGAAGCGATGCTAGTTGGGTCATTACCTTTTGCGCAGCTTCAGCGTCGTCCCAAAAATTGGGACGAGCACTTTCTGCTTCAAGTTCTGAAATTTGCTGACGCTTCTCGGCGAGGTGAAGATACCCTTCTACCTCTAAGAGACGCTCCGCTAAAGCCTGGAGCGAAACAACCTCTGTATCAGCCATTCTTACCTGTTTCGGCCGTGGCAGTTCTTAAACTTTTTACCACTTCCACATGGGCAAGGATCGTTGCGGCCAACATTGACGTAAGGATTTGGATCGTCAGACTTACGGTAGGTAGACACAGAAGACTGGCTGGCACCGGTTCCCTGTGGGCTCTTGCCAATAGCTGCGGCATTCTTAAGCATGCTCTTGCCCTGCTTAAGTGCCTTTTGATCGCCGTCAGTCTCTTCTCCACCAGAATAGTGAGCATTCTGGAACGCCTCTGCCTCAGTATTCTGACGTGGACGATTAACCAGCTCAAGGCGAAGAATAGTACGAAGGAAGTCCTCGTACATGGTGTTTACCAGCAGCGTAAATGCTTCATATGCCTCAGTCTTATACTCAACCAGAGGATCGCGCTGGCCAAAACCACGAAGACCAATACCAGTCTTTAGGTAATCCATTTCCTGGAGGTATGCCATCCAGCGAGTGTCGATAACGCGAAGCATTACCTGAGCAGCAAGCTCGCGCATGACTTCTTCTCCGAGCTTCTGGGTCTTCTCGTCAAAGGTTTTCTGAACAAAAGCGGTGACATCCTCTTCAAGCTGCTCAAACTTAGTGTCCTCGGTAAACTCTGGAAGATCTGTCTTACCAGTAAGCTCAGTGAGCCACTTCTCAAGACCCTCAAGATCCCACTCGTCAGCATCTCCGTAACAGAACTCCTCGCAAATGCGCTGAGTAGTAGAAGCAGTGACCGTCTCGATGAGCTCCATAAGATCCTTGCCGTCAAGAATCTTGTTTCTCTCTGCGTAAATGACCTGACGCTGTTTGTTCATAACATCGTCGTAATCAAGGACGTTCTTACGCATTGCAAAGTTGACTTCCTCAACCTTGCGCTGGGCACCCTCGACAAGCTTGGTAACAATTTTTGCCTTAATTGGCATATCGTCAGGAAGCTCATAGCGCTGCATCATTGCTGCAACGCCATCCATGCGATCTCCACCAAAGCGGCGCATCAAATCATCTTCAAGAGAAAGGTAGAACTGGGTCTGACCAGGGTCTCCCTGACGACCAGAACGACCACGAAGCTGATTGTCAATACGGCGGCTCTCATGACGCTCGGTACCAATAACACACAAACCACCTGCAGCAGTTACTGCTTCACGCTCAGTAGCGCAGATTTCCTTTGCTTCTTTGCGTGCAGCTTCTTTTTGCTCCTGAGTAGCCTCAGCTGGCTCAATTCCCTGGTTACGAAGGATATCTTCAGCCATGACATCTGGGTTGCCACCCAAAAGAATATCGGTACCACGACCTGCCATGTTGGTTGCAATAGTGACAGCGCCCTTACGACCAGCCTGAGCAATAATCTGTGCCTCACGCTCATGGAACTTAGCGTTCAGAACGTTGTGC
>CAKAPZ010000043.1 GCA_916720015.1 uncultured Atopobium sp.
CTTGCGGTAAGCACGATGCCTGCAGAAGTCTTGAGATAGCGGACGGCAAACGAGAGCGTTGGGACAGGCTCAATGCGTGGATAGACGTACACACGGATGCCATTAGCTGCTAAAACACCAGCTGCAACCTTCTGGAAATCCTCGCCCTTGAGGCGAGAATCCCTTGCAAGAGCCACGGTAGGATTTTGGTAGTGAGCGTTGAGGTAATCTGCAAGACCCTGAGTTGCCTGAGCAACAACGTAGACATTCATGCGGTTGGTGCCAACGCCAATGGTGCCACGAAGACCAGCGGTACCAAATGCAAGTGAGCGATAAAATGCATCGTAGAGCTCATCCTCTGCTTCTGGTTTTGCAAGCTCTCCGATCTCTTTTACCAGGTCTTCTTCGGTGACGTTTGCACGCCAGGACTCAAATGTTTCCATAACTTTTGCATCCATAATGACTCCCAAACCTCAAACAGCTCTCTATTTCTTAGTAAAAGATACTACGCGTATTTTAAGCGAAAAATAACAGATGATTTGGCGAGAAAAACATGGGAAAATATTGCATCAGTATGTATTCCATTCCTACGGGCGAAAGGTGTCCCGATGTCTCAAGAACTTGAGTTCTTTGCAACGTGTCCAAAAGGCTTTGAGAAGCTTCTTGCACAGGAGCTAGACGGCCTGCGCATCAAAAAGGTGCGTCCTCTTGGCGGACAGGTTGCGTTTTACGGCTCACTTGCCGATGCTTACCGCGTCTGTTTATGGTCTCGCCTCACGTCTCGCGTCATTTTGGTGCTTGATCGCGTTGGTGCTGCAACTTCAGACGCTCTCTACGAAGACCTCTCCCACATTGCTTGGGAAGACCATATTGGTCCGCATGCCACCATTGCAGTCAGCGCTCACGGCACAAATGACCAGCTCAGAAATACCAACTTCATTGCTGTCAGAACAAAAGACGCTATTGTAGACCGACTTGTAGCAAAACGCGGAAGCCGTCCTATGGTCAACACGCTTGCGCCTGACGTAACTATTGTCGTGCGCGTATCACGCAACCGTGCCACGGTTGGCATTGACCTTGCTGGTGAGGCGCTCTTTAAGCGCAGTCTGACTGGCGGTCGAGGGCCGGCACGTGAGTTTGCGCCGCTCAGGCTGGACTACGCTGCTGCCCTTCTGTACCTGCAGGCGCAAACTGCTGCGAGTGCATCGCTCTTCTCGCCAGACGCGCCGCTGCCGGCGCTGCTGTTCCCGGGAGCAGGCGCGCTTGCACAGGAGGCAGCGGGCATGGCACTGGACGTGGCGCCGGGCATTCTGCGCGCTCGCTGGGGCATGACGGGTTGGGCTGGCCACGACGACGATGCCTGGCAGGATTTGCTTGCCGAGGCCGATGAACGTGCCGAGAAGGGCCAAGAGCGCCAGGTCACACTCTATGCAGCGGACCCTCGCCCAAAGGCCAAGGAGGCTGTGCTTTATACGCTTCGTGCAGGCGGTCTCAAGGCTGACGTGCAGTTCTTGGCCGCTTCTAAGCTACTAAAACATGCAGAGCACTTCACGGGCATTGTTGCCGATCTCTCGTGGACCAAAGAAGAGCCCACACTTCAGGGCTCTGCTTACTCCACGCTTGGACTTTTTGTGGGACAGGCAAGCACGCTTCTTACCAGCGATACAAATACCGATACGGTGCTCAGAGCAACTCCATCGCAGACGCTTTCTGTTTACGTGGGCAACTCCATTGCTACGATGCGCTCCTACCCTGCCGCAATCGCTGAAGAAACAGGTGGTGGCGAAGCTGATGCCACTGCACCTACAAGCAACTCTGAGTCAACCTCAGTTCCTGCAGGTCCCACTGTCATGGTTAACAACCAGCCGGTAAGTGTACTGGTTCCTGCATCAGATCAGTTTGCCGCACGCCTTGCTAAGGTGGCCAAGCAACGCGCTAAGTGGGCTCGTAAAAACGACGTCTCGTGCTACCGCGTCTATGACGCTGACCTGCCCGATTATGCCGTCAGCATTGACATCTACAAGGGTGCCACAAAGCCAACTACCTGGCTGCAAATCTCTGAGTACGCTGCATCTAAAGAGATTGATCCAGACCTTGCAAAGCGCCGCCTTCTAGACGTCCTAGCTTTGGCTCCTCGCATTCTAGGCGTACCCAGCTCAAACGTAAATCTACGAACAAGAACGCGTGCAAAGGGTGGCTCTCAGTACTCTGACGAGGGCAGCGCTGCAGACAACTCCAGAAAAGAAATGCTGCTCATCGATGAGGGCGGCCTACTCTTTGAGGTCAACTTTGCCTCAAGGCTGGACTGTGGAATCTTCCTAGACCACCGCGATACACGCGCAGAGATTCGTGAGCTCATGAAAAGTGCCGGACCTGCTAAGAGCTTCCTCAACCTCTTTGCCTACACAGGTACCGCTACCTGCTACGCAGCAGACGGTGGTGCACTTCACTCCACAACCGTTGACCTCTCCAAGCCTTCGCTCGAGTGGGCCAAGCGCAACATGAAGCGCAACGGTTTTGACGGAGAGGAGCACGAGTTTGTCCAGGCAGACGTCCTGTCTTGGGTTACCGAGATGCGTCACACCAAAAACCGCTGGAACGTTATCTTCTGCGACGTCCCGACCTTCTCCAACTCATCGCGCATGAAGCAGAGCTCGTTTGATGTCCAGAGAGATCACGCTGAGCTCATCATTGGCATTTCTCGCCTTCTGACTCGCGGTGGCGTTGCCATTTTCTCGTGCAACCTGCGTACCTTTAAGCCAGATGTCGAGAAAATCCAGCGAACTGGCGTCGACATTGAAGACATAACAAGTGAAACTATTCCGGAGGACTTCTCAAGAAATCAGAAGATTCACCATGCATATAAAATCTCGAGAAAACCGCGGGAAAATGAGTAAATTTTTCCGCTTGCAGACAAAATAAGTACGTTTGTACATTCGTCTAGTTATAACTAGGTATATGGACTAACATATGATGACGAACTGTACTAATCATCTATTGAGAGGATTAATGGATGAATACAAGTAAAGCTGCATTTCATGCGCTTTTCTCTAAGGACAAAGCCAAGAAATCAACTGGCATTCCTCTAAGTGCTGGCATGGTACTTGTTACCCTTGGCATCGTCTACGGTGACATTGGCACTTCTCCAATGTACACCATGAAGGCAATTATCGCTGGTAATGGTGGACTTCTTACCATGAGCACCGATGTTGTTTTGGGTGCTCTGTCCCTCATTATCTGGACGCTGACACTCATTACAACCGTTAAATACGTCATGGTTGCAATGAAGGCAGACAACCACAATGAGGGCGGAATCTTTGCGCTCTACAGTTTGGTTAAAAAGTGCGCCAAATGGCTGATTATTCCTGCCATGATTGGTGGCGCAGCACTTCTTGCTGACGGTATTTTGACCCCAGCTGTTACGGTAACCACCGCTATTGAGGGTTTGCGTACTATTCCTGCAGCTCATGCTATTATTGGTGATAATCAGCACATTGTTGTCATGATTACCATCATCATCCTCTGCACCCTCTTTGCCTTACAGAAGGCAGGTACTTCTACCATTGGTAAGGCCTTTGGCCCTGTCATGACGCTTTGGTTCTTGTTCTTGGGTGCCATGGGTGTTATGAACATGTTTGCTGACATTAGCGTTGTTCGAGCTCTTAACCCAGTCCGCGGCATTCTGTTCCTCTTTGATGGCAAGCTCAATGCAGCTGGTCTCATGGTTTTAGGTAGTGTCTTCCTTTGTACCACTGGTGCAGAAGCACTTTATTCTGACATGGGCCACGTTGGCAAGAGCAACATTTACGTAAGCTGGCCTTTTGTTAAGGTCTGCTTGATTCTGAACTACCTTGGACAAGGCGCGTGGATCATCACTAACCACACCAACGAGAGCTTCAACGCAATCAAAGACCTCAATCCTTTCTTTGAAATGCTTCCTGGTCAGCTTAGACCATTTGCCGTTATTCTCTCTGCGCTTGCTGCAATTATTGCCTCTCAGGCACTGATTACTGGCTCTTACTCCATTGTCTCTGAGGCTATTAAGCTTGATCTTATGCCTCACATTAAGATTAACTACCCTTCCACAACAAAGGGCCAGATTTACATTCCTCTGGTAAACAACATCATGTGGGTTGGCTGCATTGGCGTTGTACTTCTCTTCCAGAGCTCTGAGCACATGGAAGCAGCGTACGGTCTTGCAATTACCGTTACCATGCTCATGACCTCAATCCTGCTCTACACCTACCTGGCTGTTATCAGAAAGCGCCTATGGGCGGCCATTCCATTCATTCTTTTCTTTGGTGCTATCGAGGCTATGTTCTTCTTCTCAAGCCTTACCAAGTTCTTCCACGGCGGCTACTTTACCGTTCTTATGGCTACCGCAATCTTTGTTGTCATGTTTGTCTGGCGTCGCGGTACCGCTGTTGAGAGGACGCAGAGCGTTTATCTCCCCGTAGATAAATACATTGACCAGCTCCGTAGCTTGAGCCACGATGCGGACTATTCAACTCTCGCTGATAACCTGGTTTTTCTTACTAATGATTCATCCTTTGACAAGCTGGATCGAGACATCCTCTATTCCATCTTGGATAAGCGTCCAAAGCGTGCTAAGGCCTACTACTTTATTAACATCTCGCTGACAGACGATCCAAATACCCGTGAGTTTATCGTCAATGACTTTGGTACAGACTTCCTGTTCAAGATCACCCTGCGTCTTGGCTTTAGGGTAAACCAGCGTATTAACACCTATCTGTATCAGATTGTTGGTGACCTGATTAAGAACAATCAGCTTGCTCCACAGAATCACAAGTATTCCATTTACAAGGAGCACTCCGAGATTGGTGACTTTAGATTCTGTCTGCTACGTAAGGTACTAGCTCCAGAGACTGACATCAACGGTTTTGACGCTCGTTGCCTTGAGCTTAAATACTTTATTCGTCGCATCTGCGGATCTCCTGCTCGTTGGTATGGTCTTGAGAACTCCAACATTGTCTTTGAGTACGTTCCTCTGTTCTCCAAGGTTAAGCGCGGGCAGAAGCTTACTCGTATCACGCTTGATGACGCAGCTCAGACGGGTTCTATGCCACTTGTTGAGGCTCCTATGAAAGAGCGTATTGCAGAGATTGAGGAAGATGAGGACATCTTCGCAGAGGCTCTGCACAAGGAGCGCGTTGAAAACGCAGCTACCGTTGCAGACTATGTTGGTGGCGATACCGCTAGCTTCCGTCCTCTTAAGCTTGATGAAGAAGAGGTTGATGAAGATGTCTTTGAGGAGCAGCAGGACAGTAATCACTAATCTAGTGCCTAGTACTTTCTACTAGTTACAACAAAAGCCGGCAGATTGTGAACTGCCTCCCATTTCTTGGACATAAGAAATGGGAGGCTTTTTATGCGTATGGATCGTAGGGTAAAGTACGATGTAGAGGTGAGGAGAAAGGCATCAGAGCTCTTTGCTTCCGGTATGGGATCTTATACGGTTGCAAGTACTCTTTCTGTTTCACTCTCAGCTGTAAAAACATGGCATTATATATACCACGCGTTTGGAAGCGAGGTGCTACTGACCATGGATGGCAAGCAAGCTCCCTATACCTACGAGCAAAAAGTTGCTGCAGCAAGAGCTGTCGTTGAGGGTGGCATGACAAGGACTGAGGCAATGGCCAAGTTTAAGATTATGTCGCTGGCACCACTTAAGAGCTGGTGCAAGCTCTATCGTACAGGTGGCGCAGAGGCTCTTAAGCCAAAGCCAAAAGGAAGACCTAAAGGCTCTAAGTCCAAGCCGCAAAAGCACACCCGCGAGCAGGAACTTGAGGAGCGCTGCCGCAGGCTCGAGACCGAGGTAGCTTACTTAAAAAAATTGCGCGCCCTGGTCGAGAAAGACGAGCTCTGACCGGGGTAAAGGCTGAGGTTGTGAGTGCCCTGCGGGCCGAGGGATACTCTTTGTGCCATCTGTTGGAGTGTTCAGGACTTTCAAGGTCTACCTACTACTACGCACGAGCTCACCCAGTAAAGCCGACACGCCCAGAGCTACACCACGCGGTTGCAGAGATTTTCTCGCGTACTACAAACGGCTGTGGTCACAGACAGATAGCCATGTGTCTGCGCGCTGAGCTGGGTGTAAGAATCGCCGACAAGACTGTTCTTAAAATCATGCGTGAGATGGGTATTCGCTGTAAGATACGGCGTGAGACAGACTATCACCGCTATAGCTCCTATAAAGGCGTTGTCGGTAAGACCTTTGAAAACGTCATAGGACGCGACTTTTCTGCTGATGGACCATGGAAGAAGATGGGTACCGACGTCACGGAGTTTAAGCAACCATGGGGCAAGGCATACTTTGCTCCCGTCTATGACTTCGGAAGCAAAGAGATTGTCGCATGGAGTGTGTCGAGGGGTCCAAACATGGTTCAGCAAATAGCTCTTCTCGACCAACTTTTAAAGAAGTTGCCTAAAGGCACAACTCCGATTCTGCATAGCGATATGGGTTGGCAGTATCAGCACAGCACATGGTGCAGACGACTAAAAGATGCAGGAGTTGTCCAGAGCATGTCCAGAAAGGGTAACTGCATAGACAACGGTGCTACCGAGCAGGTCTTTGGTCATCTGAAAGACGAGTTCTTCCGAGGAAGAACGTGGCCTAACTTTGAGTCTTTCAAAGCTGATTTGGACGCATATGTTATGTACTGGAACACACAAAGGCGTCAGGTTAAACTAAAAGGACTGACCCCGGAGGAGTTCCGGAATCAGTCCTTGGTGGCCTAGCTCTTTATTAAATCCGTCCAAGTTTTGGGACGCAGTTCATTGTATCTGTCGGCTTTTTCATTAACATCGTGTTGCGAAAATCTCTAAAGCGCTACTCCTTCAGCACCAAGTGCTTACTCCCCCAGTGCCCACGTTAAGAATCGCGAGAAACCCGCCTGATCGTTAGTGAGTGTGATATAGGTTGCTGCCTCAAAATCTTCACGACGAGCGTTGGCAACTGCTGTGCCCATTCCCGCCGCAGAAAGCATAGCAACATCATTAAGCGAATCGCCAAAAGCTGCAGCATTATCCGTTGAAATGCCAAGATGATTGCAAAGCCACTGAAGTGCAGCACCCTTAGAAGTCCCTTCAGCCAGGATTTCCATTCCCATGCTCATGGAAGCCGTGCCACTGAGCCCTTTTACCGAAGCTACAGCATCTGCTACAAGTGCCTGGTACTTCTCGCCTTCTGAAACAGACCAATAGGAACCAAGTCGCTCAATGGTAGTTACACTATCAATAAACTCCTCAACGCTTTGGTCAAAGGGAGTACGCGAGCGTTGCATAAATGCCGCATGATCTGCGGGAATACCCAGCTGAGAGATAAGATTGTGCCTTGAGCGCTCCAGATAAACGCCACCGTCTGCAAAAATATCAAAAGTGACAGGAAAATCTTTAAGCTTTTGATACAACTCAAGTGCCTGCTCCTTGGTAACAGTAGACTCGTGCAGTACCGTCTGTGTAGAAAGATCTCTGATAACGGCACCGTCACAAGAAACCACATACTTAGAAGCAGGATGATTCACAACCTCTTTTGGCAGCACGTTAAACGCGCGTCCAGAACAAGGAACAAAGGGAATATCTAGCTCAGCCAGGCGATCCAACATTGCCATATTTTTGGCATCAAGAGATTTATCAGTATGCAAAAACGTCTCATCCATATCGGAAAAGACAATATCTACTTTCAGATTTGATACATCTTGAT